>NZ_JBHTND010000010.1:0-78217 GCF_042679825.1 Methylobacterium marchantiae
CAAAAGCCGGAAAGGGCGAGCGTTCGTCCTCTTGGCCTCCATCCGCCTAATGACCCGAAAGCTCTGTCAGAAAACATCATGATGCCGGACAGACTCTAAGGGAGTATCGAAGTCTGACGTTAGTGATATGCTTGGGGCGGATGTTTTTGGTCAGCAGTATGATGTCTGTTTCCCTCTGATGCGGGTTTCGTTCCAGATGACGCGACAGGCCAGGGAACGGAACGTGCAAGGGGTCACGCGGCTGCGCGCGCGGCTGAGGTGAAACGACCCAATGCTGTGGTCGGCACGTCCTGTCACAACTAAGCGATCCAATTCGAACGAAATGAAGAGAGCGGAGCGATCACGTATGCTGACCCTGCCTTTGCCGGAGCGCGCGGCTGAGCGTCCAGGGGGCGACGGCGAACTGGCGGGCCAGCGACGTGATAGTTTCCGATTCGTCGGCGAGCGCGTCGCGTGCCGTGGCGAGCTGTGCGGGTGTGAGCTTCGGCGGCCTGCCGAGACGTTTTCCCCGGCGACGGGCGGCGGCGAGGCCCTCCTTCGTGCGCTGGATCAGCATCCGCCTCTCGAATTCGGCGAAGGCACTCATGACGGTGTAGACCAGCATCCCCGAGGGCGTGGCCGTATCGACCTGCAGGTTGGCGATTTCGAAGCCGATGCCGCGGGCGAGAAGCCGCTCGGCCGTGCTGACGGCGTCGATGACGGAGCGGAAGGCACGGTCGAGGTCGAGCACGACGAGGGTGTCGCCCAGCATAAGCTCGGCCAGGGTCGCGTCATAGACCGGCCTGCGGCGGCTCGTGGCGGAGACCGTCTCGATGCGGAGCGCATCGCAGCGTGATTGTAGGGCGTCGATCTGCCTGTCAGGCCGCTGTTCCTGGGTTGAAACCCGTAAATATCCGATTTTTCTCATTGCCCCCTGCCGCCGGGGTCAGGCTCCTTGCCTCGCCGCCCCGCACCTCAAAATCGACCCTTTTCGAGCGGTCATCGTCTGCTATCCCCGCACTGCCTTTTAGCCAGATCAAATCAATGATCTCACAAGTATAGTAGCATACTAACACAAATTATGACAATTTCAACAAAAATGGTCGATTATTAGGTTCAGTTCTAGCCGTCACGGCCGGCGTAATGCATGCCGTGCGGCGAGCTTATGCTTGACGATGCTTGTCGGCGGATTGACCCCAGCCTTCGCGATGGATTTCACGGCTGGTGTCGTCATGTCGAAGATGAAGCCGGAGGAGCGGTATCCCTTCATCGCTGGCGTGGTCGAGGGACTGGCCTATGGCCGCTTCGTCCACGACGAGAAGAAGACCGAGGGCATGGGATGCGTCTACGACTGGTTCTACAAGGAGCCCAAGACCGTCGATGTCATCTACGCGGCCTTCGGCAAGTTTCCGGATCACCTGCCCGGAGCGGTCATCGCCGCGCTCGTGAAGCGAAAGTGCGGTGAATGATGGAGGCCGTCCTTCCGAGATCATGGAAAGAGGAGTTCGCACTCGCGGCGGCGGTGAAGCGTGAGGATATCCTGTACAAGGAGAAGATGCTTCGCCTGGAAGCGCGCCAGCGTGTGACGCGCGAGGCCGAGCACGAACGGGAAGAGCGGCGCGACCGCGAGTTCTTCGAGGCGGTGACCGCAGTGTTCGCGACCGAGCGGCAGATCGTTGAATTCCACGTCAAGCTGGATCGTACCGACGAGAAGACCGTCGAGGCGCTGATGGAGAACCGCGTCGCCCTCGACGAGGTTCGGTCCAAGCTCGATGACATTCTTGGAAAGGCCTATGTGATGGACGACGGACGGCGCGTCTTCCGCACCATCAAGGGCGATCAGGTGTTTGATGAGCACGGCATCGAGTTGATGCGCGACGAGTTCGACCCGGAGCAGATCGCCGACCACCATCCAAAATGGGAGAGCTACAAGGCGACCAACGATACGAAGCTGGCGCTCGAACTCGAGCGCAAGGAACTGCTCGACTATCAGGCTCGCATCGATGCCGCGCGGGAGACCCTCGCCAAGGACGACGTGACGGCCAAGGAACTAGACGGGCTCGATGCCGATCTGGAAACGGCGATGCCGGAAGCGGTTCGGCGCAAGCTCGGCAGCGAGGCTCCCGCACGTGAGACCGGACTCACCGCCGAGGTCGTCCAGCCCGAGGCCGTCCTGACGGGCCTGCAGAGGACCGACCAGCGTCCTGCCGCCTTCTCGCCGATGTAGCGTGCGAACCGATCGTTCGGTCAATCGTCATGGAGGATCGTCTCCCAATCCTGACCGCCGTAGAAAATGCGCAGGATGGTGACGCGTTGGGCATCGACGGTGAAGGCAATACTCAGCCTTCCCTGAAAGCCAATCGTTCGCAGGCCAGGACGGATATCTTCGCGGAGCGTGCCCCGTTCCGAGGCGAGGTCGAAGCCGCGCAGATAGACTTCGATGCGTTCGACATAAGCCAGCGCGGCCGCGGGCGATGCGGCCTCGGCGATCCAGTCGTAGAGATGCAGCAGATCGGCCCTGGCTTCGGGCGAGAGGATGACGGTGCGGCGGATCAACGGCGATCTTTCATCCGCTCCGCATGACGGGCGCGGATATCGGCGAAGACCGTGTCCATGGGGATGCCGCGCGAAGGATTGGCGGCCATGGCGTCGTAGGCCGGGGCAACCTCATCGCGTAGCCAGCGCTCGACCGCTTCATCGCGCTCCTTGAGAGCACGCAGTCCGGCACGTACGACCTCGCTGATCGAGGCATAGGCGCCGGAGGCGACCTTGGCATCGATGAAGGCGGCGTGCTCGGCCGGTAGGCTGACGGTGCGTTTTTCGACAGTGGACATGGCGGCGGCTCCTTTCCATCAGGATACCATGTGGTATGATTAAATCATACCGAAATCACGATTGACTTGTTGCATCCGCTTGAGGTCAAAAATCTGACGGACGGAACCTGTGCCTTGAGTCTGCTGGCGACCCAACCCGGTCAGCGAGACAACGGTGCAGGGTGCTCGTAAGCAGACGGAACAGGCACCTCACTTCGTACTGTCTCAGGAGAGCCGAAGCGGGTCCGGAATTTACCCGGGCTGATACCGATGCGCCTGCGGAAGTGGTGCTGCAGCGCGTCGGCCCCACTCAGTCCGACGACAGCCGCGATCTCGTCCATGCTCAGATGACCCGCGACACCGCGACCGGCAGTTGCACCCGCTCGGTCGGGGGAAGCTTGGAGACGATGGCCGGGAGGGACGTCTGCCAGATCTCGGCGATGGCCTCGCGGGCTTGGGCTTCGCCGGCCGTCGCCAGCTGCTTGTCGACGCGCCGCACGACGGTCATCGCCCGCGACAGGCCGGGGTTGTGCCCCCGGCCTGGATCGATGCCGTCCGACAACCGGATCACCTGCCCAGTGCGCCGGTTGACGAAGGGGCGCTTGTCCAGCGCCGGGCGCGCGTCGCTGTAGCCGTCCTGGCCGAGCTTGGTCGCACGCTCGAATTGCGACACCTGCCGCACGGCGCACTTGCCGATGGCCGTGGTCCATCCAATTTCCGTCAGCTTAGTGATGATGCGGACGGCGCATCGATCGGCGCTGCCGCAAGGGATCCGCCGATTGCGATCCGTCAGCAGTTTTCCCTGCCGACCAAAGTGCGAGACTACTTCAGCAACCTGTTATTGCCCGGCATCGCCGCACGCCTCAATTCCATGCGCCAATGTCCATATTCGCTTACGATCGATTGATTCTCCCCGGCAGTAGGAGGTACTCCCGAACGGACTTCGGAGGCCTTGAGACTGCGATGAGACGGTTCTTTCAAGACCACAAGGTCCTCGCGTGGTTCGGGCTCGGTTGGATCTGTCTTGTCGTGTTGCTGCTCCTCATCGCAGGTGGGGGCCTCTCGCAGGGCATCAGCCCGCAGCAAGCCGCATTCTGGGATCTTGCGCTCAAGGGGATCGGCGGACTGGTCGCGGTGGCCGGCGCCACCGTCGCGACTGTCAAATACTTGGACGAAAAGGCGCGGAACACCCACGTTGCCCTGATGGAAGCGCAGAAGCCGTTCCACACGAAGCGACAAGAGGTCTACTACGAACTCGTCTCTGCGACGTCGACGCTGTCCAACAAGGCGCCGGGAAGTCCCGAGTACGTGGGTGCCGAAGACAAGTTCTGGCACCTGTATTGGGGGGCCCTGCCGCTCGTCACCGATCAGGATGTCGGCGGCGCGACTAACCGGTTCGAGGACATACTGGCCGATCAGAGCATGGACGCGGATGTCAAGGATGTGTCCCTTCGCCATGCCAGCAAGGACTTGGCCGAGCGATGCCGGAATTCGCTGGGTTTCGCTTGACGCAGCCTTGCCGATCCGTGGTTCACGCGGCGTGTTCGGGGAGCGGAGGCGGACGGCGTGCGGATCGGGACATGGAACGTCGAGCGGGCCACGGGCCGGGACCGGAACGCCCGGCGGCGCGCCCGGCACGCCCGTACGGGGCTCGTCCGAACTGCACCGGATCGTACCTGAGCAGGGCGCCGAGTGGGCGGCTTTGCGGGCTCGCCATCCGGAGGCGGCCCTCTGCGTCACCGGCGATCTCAACATGAACGTCGGCGGCAGGCACTTCTATAGCACCGCGCAGGCCCGAAGCCTGCTGGGCGAGGCCATGGCCGGTGCCGGGTTGTTCTGCGCCACCGGCGCCGACCGCCTCCCCGACGGCGCCTTGCGCCATCCGCCGATCGACCACGTGCTGCTGCCGCTCGCCTGGCAATCCCACGCCACCGTGGCGGCGACTTGGGAGGGCGGGGCCAGCCCGGGACCGAGGCTGAGCGATCACAGCGGCCTTGCCGTCTCCATCGATCTCCCGGCTCCGCCTGCGCCGGAGAAGGCCCCTCCGATGCCCAGAACGGCTTCAATTCCGGGCTGAAAGAAGCAGCACATGTCTCGTCGCTGGGGTGACGCGTATTGTCGTGCGTTGCTCAATCACAACACCGCGCTTGAAAACAGAATTCGATGTGAGGTTCGGATTTCTATATTCTAGATGGCGAGACAGTCTTCCAATTGCGGAGGGCATGCCATGATCAAGCGCCTGATATCGATGATCACTGCGGCGAGCGTGGCCGGTTGTGTGACAGTCGATCTTCCCAGCTATCCTGCCGGTGTCTTCAAGGGGAGTGTCATCGTCCTCTGGGTGGGCGAAGGCGACTCGTCCGGTGACGGCAAGTTCATCTTCATTCCCGATCCGCGCGATCGCCTCGTCTTCACCCGGCCGGACAGGGCGCAGCCCGGAACGGTGATCCGGCCGGCGATGATGTACACGGACGGTGGGTCGATCCCGAAGATCGCCCAGGTGTTCAACGGGCTGTCGCCCTGGGGCTATGCCCCAGCCTACATGATCCACGATTGGCTCTTCGTTGCCCATCACTGCGCGGTCGATGGCGCGTCGAGCCCAGGCATCGACGCCCTGCAAGGCGTGTCCTTCGAGGACTCCGCGAGGATTTTGGGCGAGGCGATCGAAACCCTCGTGGCGCAGAATCAGGTCAAACGGCGAGATGTGGCAGCCGGGGCCATCACGGCCGCCGTCGGCAGCGGCGTCGCGAAGGGGCTCTGGGACCAGCGAGGTGCGTGCGAGGACAATCGTATCAGTGCCGCACATCTCGCGGCCGCGGAAAGAGCCGTCCCCGGCTCCGCGCAGACGGTCGACAGCAGTCTGGCGCCGAAAGACAGGATCAGCGCTTTCGCGCCGCCACCCGCGAGAGTCGTAGCGCGTGTGAAGTTCTGACGGTGACGCCGACCGAGCCTAAAACGGGGCGAGGTGCGTTCACGGACTTGGCACGCACGGCCTGTCGGCGTTCCGCCTCATGGGGTCCGGTTGCCCGTGCTCTCTCGCGGGCGGGCGAAGAATTGGAGAGCAGGAAACGGGAGGCGCGTGACCCAGACGACAACGTAACACGAGGCGAACCCGCGAAAGGTCCGCCATGCCGCTTCCCGGTAACCGCACGATGTCCGCGCCCGAATGGGCGATGCTGCTCGGCATCTCCGTGCTCTGGGGAGGATCGATCTTTTTCACAAGTGTGGCGCTTTCGGCCTTGCCGCCATTCACCCTCGTCCTCCTGCGAGTCGGGCTCGCAGCGCTGATCCTGAATGCCGTCATGCCCCTCCTGAGCCTGAGGATGCCGCGCGCGGCGCGGGTCTGGGCCGCCTTCCTCGGCATAGGCCTCCTCAACAACGTCGTTCCCTTCTGCCTCATCGTGTGGGGCCAGACCCACATCGCGTCAGGGCTCGCCGCCATCCTGAACGCGACCACACCGCTCTTCACGGTCGTCGCGGCCCACGTCTTCACGTCCGACGAGAGGATGACTGACAACCGGCTTGTCGGTGTGCTCATAGGGCTTGGCGGCGTTGCCGTCATGGTCGGACCCGCCGTCCTGGCGGGCCTCGGGACCGACCTCCTGGCGCAGGTGGCCGTGCTCGGCGCGGCCCTGTCCTACGCCTTCGCTGGTCTCTTCGGGCGGCGCTTCCGGCGGATGGGCGTTCCGCCGCTCGCGACGGCGACAGGACAGGTGACGGCCTCCGCGTTCATGCTTCTGCCCCTCGTCCTCGTCGCGGACCGCCCCTGGACCTTGCCGCTCCCGGGCGCATCGGTGTCGGGCGCGGTCTTCGGCATCGCGGCCCTGTCGACGGCGCTCGCCTATGTGCTGTACTTCCGCATCCTGGCGACCGCTGGGGCGACGAACCTTCTCCTCGTCACCTTCCTGATCCCGGTGTCGGCCATTCTTCTGGGTGGGATGGTGATGGACGAGCGCTTGGCTTTGCAGCATTGCATCTACATGGCGCTGATCGGCTGCGGGCTCGCCGCCATCAATGGCCGACTCTGGGCTTTCAGCCAGCAGCAGCGACGCATTCCGCCCAAGATGTATCGAGGGTGGGACATCTGAGCGGGGGAATGACGCTTTGCCCTGAGGAGCGTGAGCAAGCGCGGGAAACCAGACACACTGCCGAGGGCGTCCAGCCCGAGGCCGCCCAGAAGGGCTTGCAGATAACCGACGAGCGTTCTGCCGCCTTCTCACCGATACAGCATCGGGCGGCTGTCGCCGCCCGAGACTCCTTGGTTCTCAGGCCTATGCCGCTTCGTGCGACCTGTCGGCATATGATCCCGCCGGAAAGGCCATCTGGCGCGGAACCCAGCCTTCGACCTTGGCGCGTCCCTCGCCCGTGGCGTACTGGCGGACGATACTCCGAAGGGTCTTCGCCGGACTCGCCGTGTGGGCGGATGCCACCGCCGTGCCGCCGACCTCCTCCAGCATGGAAAGAAGGGTCTGACGGTCACGGATCAGCGACAGGAAGGCATCGTCCGCCTGCCACCACTCTTCCATCCTGACGCCGAGCGTCCGACCGAGCGTGTCGATGAGCGCGGTTCCCGCTTCCAGCGTCTCCGACATGACGAAGCCCAGCACCCGCATCACATCGGCGTCTTCCAGACGGATCAGGATTTCGAACAGGCTTCCGATCTCGCTCTCGGCATGGCCCGTCAGGACTGAACTGTCGGCGTCCAGCCCAAGCAAGGTGAGCACCGCACCGCGCTCCTCGGCGAAGACGCCTTCCGCCCTGCTCTCCGAGAGGCTTTGTGCCGTCTCGGGCTTGTCCGCCCGTTGCGGCTCCGGCCTCACCTGCCACAGCGCCGATCCGGCGATCATGTGCGCGACCGCGAGACGAAGGGCGATGCCCGTCTCCTTGAGAAGGCATGTGCGCACGGCGGCATGGCGATGGAGACCGACGTAGTTCACCGCCGCCTTGGTCAGTTCGGGACGGATCGTGACAGGTACCGCACTGTCCGCCTCCTTCCCTGTCTTGGCTTCGCGGCGGCGCAGTTCCGCCTCAGTCAGGAAGCCCTCATGGAAGGAGATCTCTCCGTTACGGGCGATGGCGATGAAGATCTTGCCGCCATCCTTCTTGGAGACCTTCCTGTGCTCGTAGCCCGACCAGAAGGCTCCTCGCTCCAGCAGTACGACCTCGTTCCAGCCACGGGCGCGGTATCCCTCCGCCCTGTCGGCAATCGCCTTGCTCTGAAGCGTCCAGAACGCATTCGGATCGGCGAAGTAGGCGTCCTCCCCGAACAGATCGGAGACGATGGCTCCCCCATACTCTGCCAGCGGAAACAGCGCGGCGGAGGTCGCGATCTGCTCGCCGCCGAGGAGCCACTGCCGAAGTTGGCGGCCTTGCGGGGCGAAGCCTTCCGGATCGCGCCAGAGCTTGAGCCATGCCTTCTGCTGGGATTTCGTGGCCATCGTCAGGGCGCGCATCGTCTCGCCGCCGATCTCGTCCTTGCGGTAGAGGGCAAGGATCGCAGGTGTCAGGTTCGCAATGGCAAGGCGTTGCCTTACCAGTCGTTCGCTCACCCCGAACTGGCTGGCGATATCGTCTACGGTGCGCTTCTGCGCGATCAGCGCGGCGAAGGCCTGATACTGGTCGATCTCGTCCATCGGCAGACGAGCGATGTTCTCGGCCAAAGACGCCTCGATGGCGGCGGCATCGTCGTCCTCTTCCATCACGGCGCAGGGGATCGGGCTGATGGTCTCGACGCCTTCCTCTGCGAGTTGGCGGCAAGCCGTCAGCCGTCTTTGTCCGGCGACGACCTCGTAGCCTTCGCAGTTCTTCCGGACGAGAACCGGTTGCAGGACGCCCAGTCTCCGGATCGATGTGACAAGGTCGGAGACGTCCTTGCCGCCATGTTTGCGGACATTGAGGGGGCAGGATTTGAGGTCGGAGAGGTCGATATGATCGAGTTTCATGGATTTGTCTTTCGTTGGCTAGGGTTTGATCTGCGAAGCCATTTACTTTCTTTGAAAAAGCCGCGCATGAACCCTTGGCCAGCGCCGAGCGTCCAAACTTAAACCCGCGTCTGCGGGTTGGACGATCGACCGAAAGACGGGGGCTCCAAAGCCGAACCCCTTGGGGCGCCGTCAGGCGGGCCGGGCAACACGGGAGGCCAGCCCAGCGCAGCGGCTGGCCGAATGGAGCGGGCCGACCGGCCTTCGGCTATTGGAACAAGCCCTCGGCGTCGGTGTAAGCTGGAAAAGAGGGTTCTGCGTGCGGAACTCCGCACGCCCACCAAAAGGACAGGGCGGCCGGGAGCCGGACGCCGCCGCCGATCCCCGCCAGCGATCGTGACCCGGATGGGCCGAAACCGCAGGTCTCCTGCTGGTTCGGCAGAGCCGGCGCAGCCGGCGGCGTAGAGCGCGGTCCGCCCCACGGGCGGAGGCGGCAAGGCCTGGATGTTCAGACGAGATTTCGGCAGATTGATTTTGCACCGAGAGGAAAGCGTATCGGATGAGCGAATTCGATCTCAATCTGATCACGGACGAAGCGGTCCGCATCGAATACACGCATATCCTGGCTCGGGCGGAACGGATCGGGCAAGCTCTTCATAGGGCCTATGGGGCCGGCCGGCTCACGATCAAAACCAAATATATCCTCGACGACAGCTTCAACGCAGACGCGGACGAGCAAGAGGGCCGCTATCTGATCAGCCTCAGCGCGGCGATTCCCCTCTTCAATCTGATCTTGTTCGGGCGGCTTTTCTCCGACCCGGACATCATGCCGGAACTCGATGCGTCCGGCACTCTCGCCAGCGACTATGAATTGCCGGCGGTCATCGATCCGTCAAATTTCAGCAAGCGATCGAACTGGAAAATCGAGCTCAATCCCATCCGCGCATTCGCGGCAGGAACATTGGCCGACTTATGCTCGACATTCATCGTTTGTCACGAGATGGGGCATGTGCTGAGCGGGCACGTCGAGGGTATGCGCGTTTATGAAGGCCAGTCGAGTGTCAGCGAGTTTGTGAGACAGCTGGAGATACCGAAAATCGATTTCGATCGCAGGCAGGCCTGGGAACTCGATGCCGATATCATCGCTTCGAGTTTGCTGATGGAGTTCATCGGCGACCTTTGGAGGAGCACGGAAAGCAACCCGCGATCCAAGATGGTGTTCGGCGCTGGCCATGAGGGGTTGGAAAACATCATCTCGACAGGGATTGTCTCGTTATTTGCCTTTTTCTGCTATCTCAATGGAACAAGAGACAAGCTTGAGCTCGAAAGCACACACCCCCACCCACTTGTAAGGGCGTATTACATCCGTGATATGATCGTCAATCTTGCGCGAACACGCTGGGATGTCGACCCCATTTCGATCGCGCGGTTGATTGACAAAAGACTCGACGAGTTTTTGCGCGTTCTCCAAAAGAATTCGCTTTTTGACGCCCGCGAATTTACTTCAAGGCGTGCGAGAGCGATCGAGAAAGATGTCGCTCGTATCAAAGAGCTGCAAGTGAGACACCGATCGTCTTGCGCGAAGTGGTGCTGGATTTCCTGGCATGGCGACAAGTGAATTGTGACACGAAATATATCATAAGATTCTTATCGATCTCCGACGCAATTCGATTTCATTATCAAGCTCCTGGACCTGGATCAAATCGATAACAGCAGATCGACTTTACGGGCGAGCTGCGCTCATCGGCGCTGTCAATGACATGCGCAAGCCAAGATCGTCTTCCGGATTGTGTTTGATCCAGGATTTGTATGATCTATACAAATCCTGATCGCGCTGAATGTCTGTCAGAGTTGTGTCTCCAGCTTGCCACTGATTGTCATGCCAATGACCATAATGTTGCCGGATGAAATCGACGGGTGACCCTTTGAAATCCGAGCCTCGACGGCTCCAGGTATGGATCGGGAGACGCAACACCTCGGCCTGAACAAGATCCCATACCGCTTTCAGGGACTGGCCTCCAAGAAACTTGATCTGGTGGCAGATATCCTCACGTCGTTTTTGGTCTTTTTTCATGAATGTGTGATTGAATTAAATTCAATATGTGTATTTATTTAAATCAAACTGAATGATTATTCAACATAATTACGCAATACAATTCCGACTAACGGATGAAATTGATCTCTATCATGTGTAATTCGCGCAAATGCCGGTGCTGTGCATCGAAATGTCGAGCAAGCTCACAGAGCAAATTCCAATCGAGGCTCTTTTCGCCTTGCGCCGCCTGGACGACGCTCAAAGGAAAAGGAAGCGGAGACACGAACAGACCGAAGCGGTGAATCCCAGTACTGTCCTCTTCGTACATGTAAACGGGCTTGTCGCGCTTCTTTCCCGGCAGGTGTAACATGCCGGACTTAGCGCGCGGTGAGATTTCTCCGTCTGCAAATCTTACGACGGCCCAAGTCTGCGCTACATTCTGAAGGGCGAGCAGGAAGCCCTTCTTGCCGACATCGAACTCCAAGCGAAAGGGCTCGTTGAGTTTGAGAGTGGGCAAGCCGTCGGCGCCAGTTCCTTCGTGCCTGACGAGCTTGAGCTTCTGGTCGCGCCAAATCGTTCCTGTGTCGCGACGTGCTTCCCGCTTCAGGATGTCTTCCAACAAGATCTTTTCGCCTACCCTTAAAGCGGCTTCCAGCGCAGCGGCGTCCCCAAGGACCAGGGCTCTTACCTCCTCTGTTGGAAGGGTGACCGGCAAAGCCTGCTCGAAAAGGCTGATCAGGATCGAGAGGCGTTTCTCCGGCATGAACCCCGCCGTGCTTTTGGAAGACTCGTTCGCGTAGCCGTTCAGGGTTGAAACACTCACGCCCAGCTTGAAGGCGAGCGCCTTGGTCGTTCTGTACGGGCTATCGCGTTTGAGAAGCTTGAGTTTCTGGCCCAGGCCGGGAATATTCGTACCCATGAACCTCATCCGTGGTTTCCGGCAATCTGCTGGAAAACTGCCGGAAATGACAACAACGAATCACGATACGCCTGAGCTAGATCGAGGTTCAGGTGGTCATGACCAAGGAAACATCAGTTCGAAGAGGCTCTGGATTACAGGAAGCCCCCTCGGCCGAATTCGCTGTACAGACGAATTCAGCAGGCGATCCAACAACTGACGCCTACCGCCCCTGGTCCGCGGCGTTCGAGTTCTTCAACGACCGACTCTTCGCAGGAAGCCTACCCCCTTGCGTCATGACGCTGACGCGGCATCCCCGGGCCCTCGGCTACTTCTGCGCGGGTGCCTTCCAGGATCGTGATGGTGCCGTCGCGCACGAAATCTCGATGAACCCATCGTGGTTCGAGGCGCAGGGCGATGACGGTAGCTTCTCCACGCTCGTGCACGAGATGGTGCATCTCTGGCGGCACGTGCACGGGAAGGCCAACCGTAAGGGCGGAAAGGGAAGTGGCGGCTACCACGATGTCGTCTGGGCCGACCGGATGGAACTGCTCGGCCTGATGCCTTCGAAGTCCGGTTCGCCGGGTGGTTCGCGCACCGGCTATTCGATGAGCCATTACATCATCGAAGGTGGCAGGTTCGATCTCGCCTGCCACGAATGGCTGCTGACGGCGCCCGGTATCGACTGGCGCGATGCCAGGATCGAGCGGCCATCGGCCCCGACCGAGCGCGGCGCGGCGGAACCGCCCGCCCTGTCCCCGAAGAATACGCGCACACGCTTCGTCTGCCTCACCTGCGAGGTGAAGGCTTGGTCGCGCGCCTCCGCCAAGCTGGCCTGCGTCGACTGCAATATCCCGCTCGTAGTGCGGTGATGCCGAGGGAAGATGGACATGACGAAACTTGATCCGACCCCCACGCGCGGCTTCGGTGAGCCTGTAAGGCTTCCGCCGAGGAAATCCCGCCCGCTACTCGATCTCGCTCTGCCGGCCACCGCGGTCGGCAGCGGCGTGATGCTCGGCATGGCAGTCCCGGCGATGCTCGACGCAAGCTCATTCTGGGACTACGCCAAGGCCCTCGCCCTGGCCTTCAGTGCGACCGCCGTGTCTTACGGCGTCAATAAGCTTGCCATCGAACGCGGTGCGGAACTCGGCACGACCGGCTATCGCGGCGCGACGATCGTCAGTATCGGCTCGATCCTCGCCGTTGGCTCCGGCCTCTTCGCAGCGACCTATGCCGGTCTGACGCTGAAGGATACCGGCGAGCTTCAGCTTCAGCAGCATGGTCAGGCGCTGAGTCTCTATGTCGGTGCGCGTAGCGGCGCTGCTTCCGCGGCCGCCAAGGTCATCCCTGCCATTCGGGCGACCGAGGCGGATTTGAGTGCCAAGGCGGCCTGCGAACTCGCGACCTCCTGCATCTCGGGTCACCGCAACGGCGGCAACGGCACGGTCGCGCGGGTCGTCCAGATGCAGGCCGTGCGGGCCTCCTCGATCTCCCAGCAGATCACGGTGGGCGAAACCGCGCGCGAGCAGATCATCCGGCGCCTGAACGACGACATCGCCGCCTACCAGACGATCCTGAATAACGGGGACCTGGCGTTCCGCGAGCGCAGGGCGAAGCTCCAGGCGGTGGATGCCCGCATCCGCCAAGCCATCGGCGACCTCGATGCCGTCGTGCCGCTGTCGCTGGTGGCAGCCTATGCCGGCGAGCTTCAGGCGGGTGTCAGCGTTGTCGGGCGCCCAGAGGTGGAGGCCCGGTTGGGTGCGCTCCTGTCGCAGCAGGGGAAGAGCCTCGCGACGGTGATCGAGGGGATCGAGGAGGTCAGGACCGTTCCCCCGGTCTTCCCGCCGCGTCCCGGTGTCTCCGATACCTTCGGCTACATCCCTCACTTGCTGCCGATTGCGGCGATTGCCGCCGTGGTGGAACTGATCTTTCCGCTGGTGTTATGGGCCTACACTTTTTGGTCGCTCGCCTGGAGCAAGCACAAGGAAGATCCGCCGGACGCCGCGGAACAAGTCCTTCAGCTTCCGAAGCCTCCTGGCCCGCCCGTTCCGCACGCGCCGGCCCAAGACGACACGGTGCGCCGGCTTCCAGGTCGCCCCCGCCGCCCGAACGGTTCGAACATCGCCGATCCGGAAGCCTACTTTCGCGGTCCCGCAGCCTGGCGGGCACCCGACGACGACCGCTTCGGGAACACTGATCCGACGCTGCGAGCGGGAAGCAGACCATGATCCAGGACATGCTCTCCCTGCCCGCTATGAGCGGCACGCTCCTCGCGGGCGCAGCCTACGCCGCCCTCTCGGCCTTCGTCACCGGACCGCTCGTCGGTGAGCGCACCATCGACAAGTCCGGATGGCCGGCGCGGTGTGCCCGTCAGGTCCTGGCGGAGATAAAAGCGGACACGCCGCCATCGACACGCAATCTCGATTGCGGCGCCGTCCTCGGCATCCTCTACGGCAAGGAGGGGAATGCCTTCTGCGAGCGGCATGGCGCGGTCCTCTCGCTTCCCTTCGGCGTTCTCGGTTCGGTTCAGGAGCAGCAGCAGAACGCTGCCCGCGCCAGGGCCGCGGAGCAGGCTGCGGTGTCCGGATCGCGCTGTGACTGCGCGGTGGCCACCGTTCTCGAACAGCGGCGCATCGACCTTGCGGTCTATGCCGGCACGGCGCGGCTCGTGACCCCTCGTTCCGTACGCGCCCTCGATGCCGAACTGGTCCGCGCCGCCAGGGCACCGATCTGCGCATTGAGAGGATGATGGCGATGATCCTCGGAACCCTCAACATCGATGAAAAGCAGGGCGCGGTGCACACGCACCGCGACAGCTACCTGATCGAGACGCTCTCGGTCGTCTCGGTCCGCCGACCCTTCCTGCCGGCCGGGCTGATGTTCGGAAGCGGCCTTACCGGATTCGGCCTGTCCTTCGGCGACCTTCTCCACCCCCACGAGGCGATCATCCTCATCGCCGCCGCCTCGGCGTCGCTCCTGGCCGGCTGGCAGGTCGGGCACCTCACCCTGCTCTCCCGCGACCTGCGCGGCAGCGAACTGTCCGGTGCCGTCTGGGGCCGGTTCGCGTGCTTGCAGATCGTCCGCACCGACATCGTGCACGCCCTCGCCGCCTCGCGAAAGGTGACAACATGAACCGCGCCTTCGACCGCTCGTTCGGAACGATCCTCGCCATCAACGGCCATTTCCTGATGTCGGGCCTATGCGGAGGGCTGGCTTGGCTCATCTGGCCGCGCACACCGGAATGGTGGGGCCTCGGCGTCTTCAGCGTCTTCCTCGCCTTTGCGGCGATGATCGCCTTCCTCAAAGCAGTCAGG
Organism: Methylobacterium marchantiae; assembly: GCF_042679825.1. Lineage (NCBI taxonomy): Bacteria > Pseudomonadati > Pseudomonadota > Alphaproteobacteria > Hyphomicrobiales > Methylobacteriaceae > Methylobacterium > Methylobacterium marchantiae. The sequence goes on from NZ_JBHTND010000010.1 coordinate 14,961, forward strand.
GCGATCGTTGGGCTCCATGGCCGCGAACGCGCCGTCGCCGAGTTCGAGTCGCTCGGTAAATCCCCAAAATCTTCGGAAATGGCATCGCGCGATGCACTCATCCGAGCGGGGATGCTCGATGAGTAAGCCCGCCCGCCGCATCCTCGGCCTGACCTTCGATGGCAGGCCGATTTTCGAACCGAATGCCAATGCCTCCGGCCTGATCTATGCGGCCATGGGCGGCGGCAAGACGACCTGCGGCGCGATGCCGGGCATCCAGGCGCTGATCGCCGATCGCGGCCAAGCGCTGTTGATCAACGACGTAAAGGACGGCGAGATCGCAGCTCAGATCGCGCCGCTGTGCAAAGCGTATGGCCGGAAGTTCGGCGTCGTTGATCCCTACGGCGTTCTTGGCGCGGACAATCCTTATCGGATTGAGCTGAATCCGCTGTCGGCCGTGCAGGTCGCGCACCGCGAAGGCCGCGTCGATGTCCCGGTGATCCTCGACAAGGTCACGAACACGCTGATCGAGGAGCCGCCTGGCGATGGGCGTAACCGTTACTGGCGCGAAAGCCCGCGATCGGACTTCCTGCACACGGCGAGCCGAATCATACTCGCCCACAATCCCCGTCTGCTTACCCCCGGTGGTCTTCACGGCCTGCTGGCCGACCCGAAGACGTGGGAAAGCGCGCTCGCCTGCGAAGCGGCCGATCCGGACTCCGCGTTGCGTTGCGACGCCGAACGCATTCTCGCTCTCAAGGCCGATAACGCCGAACACAGTACCCAGCATCACAACGCCGCCGTCTCGGCCTTGCGGCTGTTCGCCTTTCCACCGCTGAACGAGGACGGACATCGTGCCGAAGTCACCCACGCCGAACTGCTGAGGGACAACTGGGTCGTCTGCTTCGTCGCCCCGGCCCGTCTCGCCGAGAGGCTTGGACCCTACTTCGCTCTTCACACGCTCGCAGGTATGGAGGAGCAGCTCACGACCGGCAGCGGGCGCGCCTGCTTCATCCTCGATGAGTTTTGCAACGCGCCGCTGCGCGAGGCGGTCACCAAGATCACGCTGTTTCGTGCCTACGGGCTGAAGTGCCTCTATATCGCGCAGTCGCGCCAGGACGCGGTGCGCCGCTACGGCGAGCGAGAGATCGCGACTTTGGAGGAAAATTGTACAGTAAAACAATGGTTTAAGGTGTCGAATTTCGAGGAGGCCGAGCGCCTGAGCCGGGCGATGGGCGAGGCGGTCTCGGTTTCGCACTCGCTTGGAATGTCCTCCGAGCAGCCCGGCCTGTCCGCGACCCTCAACACCGGTCGGCAGCGTCTGTTCACGCCGTACGAGCTGATGAGCCTGCCCGACGACGAGCAAATCCTGCATGTTGCTGGCGTCGGCTTCATCCACTGCAGGAAAATTCGGCAGAACCAGATCGCGCCGTCCTGCGATCTTCTTGGGCCCAACCCGCTCGAAGGCGGCCGCCTGCCGCCCGATCCGAAGGTCTGGCTCAAGACCGGCACGGAGGCCTCGTCGTGACGTGCCCGCCTCTGATCCGCCCAAGCTTCTTCACCTGGCTCGTCGTGCCTGCGCTTCTATGGCTCGCGGTTCAGCTCTTCGGCTTGCCGCACATGATCTGGTCCTACGAATGGCACGGACGGATCGGCGACGAGGTCAGCCGCCGACACTACACCCGCTGCACCTATATCGGTCCCAACGGGGCGATCACCGAATACCCCCGTGACGGTCGCTGCGGCTGGGTTCGCTTCGCCACAGCGGGAGGCCGCTAATGCAGCGACATCCACGGCACTGTGATCCGCACGGGCAGATTCTGCTGATCGATGACCTGAAGGCGGGTCAGTCCTTTCAGGACGTTCAGCACCATCGCTTCAGGCGCGATGCCGTCGGCGATGTCGCTATCGCACTCCTCACGGCTCGGGATGTCGACGCTGAAGGTCGAGACCTCCTGCCAGAACTCTTCGTAGGTCAGCGGGTCGAGCCACTCGTCAACGTCTTTCTGGTCTTCGAAGTATCGCATGCCTCCAGCGTGCCGGAACGTGCCGATCGATTGCAAATCGATCTGAATATTGGAGGTGGATCATGGGCTTGACGCTGAAGGAGGAACTGCGTCGTGCCTTCGAACTGGCGACGCTCCGGCGCGAGGCGAAGGACATCAGAACACCGCGCCAGTGGGCACAGGCGGACGCACTGATGACGCGTTCGCGCGTGTTGCGAGACCGTGAAGAGCGCCTGTTCGCAGAACGCTATGACATGCGGGTCGAAGCGACCCAGCGTCGCCTGATCGACGCCGCCGGGACACCGCCCAGAATTCTACAGCCGAGATGGATTGGTCTCGACCGATTCGACGCTTCCGCCCTGCTCCGCCAAGCGCAACGCGACGTCCATGCCCACCATGATCGGCGCATAAGCCGGATCAAGGAGGCCGAGGCGCGAGCCCTCGAGGGCATCGTTCGGCACGCAGCACAAGAGAATGCCGTTCACGGCATAGCTCGTGACGCCTTCCAGCGTGCTGCCGACCAGCGCCACATCCATGATCGGCGACGAAGAACCGGCCCGTCTCAAGACTAGACAGCGATCACCGCCTCCAAAGTGAACGAATACATCCGTGTTTCTGTTTGACAAATATAGGACCAACATCCTATTGTTCATGAAATGTTCTAACCACATAGAAAGGATGACATCATGACCACCGATACCAAACCAAAACAGGACGGAAGTCTCGCCACCGCCCGAGAAAGCTTCTCGGGCCGCCTGCTCACCGGCGCCCAATTCGAAGAGGCGATCGCGATCACGCGGATCGTCGAGCGCGAAATCCAGAAGTCCGGAGCCTTCAAGGACAAGCTCAGCGATTACGCCCATGCCTTCGCCCGTTCCGAGAAGTTCGATGCCATGAAAGCCGAGACGATCGTGCGCGACCTGTTCAAGGAGCGCACCGGCCGGTCGATGAACCAGTTGCGGGAAGCCCTGATCGAGCGGGAGAAGACCCTCGGCGATGCTGAGCGGCAGCGGGCCTACGAGAAGGCCTGCGCCGTCGGCGACATGATTGAGACCGGCAGGAAGATATCGTTCGCGAGGGCCTACTCCGCGCAGGCGGAGGATCTGGCGGGAGCGCTCGGGATCACCGACGTCGCTGCCAAATCTCTGATGAAGGACGAGTTCAAGGCCGTCGAGAAGACCGAGCTCTACGATTGGGGCAAGGACCTCGAAGAGCGCTTCTATCGCCCGCAGATCGAGGCCGAGGCGCGCGAGCGTGAAGCGACTCAGGCCCGCGCAGCGACGCGCACGTCCTTGCGCACCCGCACCGGCCCGTCCGGTCCGTAATCGGCGGGAGGGAAGCACATCATGACGAGTTCTGCCCCAGACATCGACCCCGGCAACGTCGCCGCGAACGTTGCCCACCGTCGCCCGACACTGACGCTCGATGTCGCCCTTTACGACCATTATCTCGAAGAAAGCGCGCTCGCCGGAGACGACCGGCGAGCGCTTCTCGAATCGCTCTGGGCCATCATCGTCGGCTTCGTCGACCTTGGCTTTTCGGTCGAGCCGGCGGCGACCCTTGCGGATAAGTCCGGCGGGGGATGTGAAGGATTCGCATGCGCCGATTCAGCTCTGGTAGAGTTATCTGCGAATTCGACAACAAATCATTTTGAGAAAGCTGCGGCGGACATCGCGTCGTCGAGCGATTGAGGGAGAGATGCAAGACAAGATCAAAGCAAAACCGACCAAGGCCGTTCTCTACTGCCGGATTTCCGACAAAGCACAGGAGCGGCGCGGCAGTGGCTTGGCATCCCAGGAGGCGACGTGCCGGGAATATGCCCGCTTCCATGCCTACGACATCGTCGAGGTGTTTCGCGAGGTCCTGACCGGAGGAGAACAGAACCGGCCGGTCATGATCTCTCTGCTGGCCTATCTGCGCAAGAACAAGGCGGAAGGGCGTATCGTCATCATCGACGACATCAGCCGCTTCGCCCGCGACGTGCCCGGCCACTGGTACTTACGCGAACAGCTGAAGGCAGCCGGCGGTCTTCTGGAGAGCCCGCGCATCGAGTTCGGCGACGATGCGGATTCGGTGTTCCGCGAAAATATTCTGGCCAGCGCCGCGCAGCACCAGCGCCAGAAAAATGCCGAACAGACGAAGAGCCGAATGCGCGCCCGCATCCTCAACGGCTACTACGTCTTCCACTGCCCGGTCGGGTACGTGTACCGCCGCGTTTCCGGGCAAGGCAGCATGCTGATTCGCAGCGATCCGCTCGCCTCGATCCTGACCGAGGCCCTCGAAGGCTTCGCCAACGGCCGCTTCGCGACACAAGTCGAGGTCAAGCGCTTCCTCGAAAGCCATCCCGAGTTCCCGAAGGAAAAGACGAGCGGCGAGGTCCATCCTCAGCGCGTCACCGACATCCTCACGCGTCCGATCTATGCCGGATATGTCGAGGCGCCGCGCTGGAACGTCTCGAGGCGGAAAGGCCATCACGAAGCCCTGATCTCACTCGACACCTTCGAGCGCATCCAGCAACGGCTCACGGAGGCCGCCAAGGCGCCGTATCGCAAGGACCTGAACGCCGACTTCGTCCTGCGCGGCGCGGTGTCCTGCGCCGAATGCGGCGGTGCGCTCACCGCCTGCTGGTCGAAGAGCAGCACGGGCAAGCTTCATCCCTACTATCTCTGCCACACGGCCGGGTGCCCGAGCCGTCGAAAATCGATCCCGCGCGACAAGATCGAAGGTGAATTCGAGGCGCTTCTCGGATCGCTGGAGCTGGCGCCGAAATTGGTCGCGCTGGTCCGAGCGATGTTCAAGGATGCGTGGGAGCAACGGATCACGCAAGCGGAAGCGATCATCGCCGCTCATCGTCGCGAGCGCGAAGCGATCGACGTCCAGCTCGATAAGCTGATGGAGCGGATTGTCGAGACCGACAGCCCGGCTGTGATCGCGGCCTACGAGCGCAAGATCGCGACGCTTGAAAATCAGAAGCTGGTCATGGCCGAAAAGATCGAAACCGGCGTCCGTCCGCGGCACGCCTTCGAGGATGTGTTCGAACGCGCCATGGGGTTCCTCGCAAGCCCTTGGAATATCTGGGCTTCCGGTGACTTCACGATGCGCCGCCTGGTGCTTCGATTGGCCTTCGCACAGCGCATTCCCTATCGCCGCGGCGAAGGGTTTTCGAACGCGAAATTCGCGTTGCCTTTCAAAATCTTAGAGGAGATTGACATGCAAAGAAAAGAGATGGCGCACCCGACACGATTCGAACGTGTGACCTTTGCCTTCGGAGGGCAACGCTCTATCCAGCTGAGCTACGGGTGCTGACCGTGGACGACACGTAACCCAAGCCGTGGCCGCGCGCAACGGTGACGTCGGGTATCGCGGAGGCGGAGCCTCTCGAAGGGATTGCCGCGTGGCGCTACTGGGGATGGGTCGAGAACGTCGCGTCGGAAGGGTTGCGACGGACCAGCCTTCCGTCGTTCCGGACGATGCCCGGTTTGTCCCATGGGGCTGGCGCAGAACGTGGATGCGCCGATACGGCCAGCGTCTAGTTCGCCCCTCTCACGAAGGCGTATCGTCCGACTGAGGCGGCCCCTCCGCGATAGCGGGGACCCGAGATAACGGCAGATGACGCTTCGGGACAACATGGTGCCTGGGATGCGGCTTCCGCGCGATGGTCGGAATGGCGGGGGGCCAAGACGAGGAGGGATTGCCTGAGACGGGCGAGTTCGGCCCGCAGCACGGCGTTCTCGCGTTCCACCTGCCCGAGATGGGCGATTCCTGCCGGCGGCAACCCGCCGAGGCGCCGGCGCCAGCGATAGAACGTGCCGATCGAGATATGAGCGGCCGCGCAGATCGTCGCGGCGGGGATGCCGCTCTCCGCCTCCTTCAAGAGAAAGGCGACTTCCTGATCGGTGTGCCGGGATCGACGCATGTGCAAGCCTCCACGATCCGAGATGTCGCTATGCGCCCAGCAAGAAGCACACCCGGTCTCGGTGACGGATTCGGCCGGGGGTTTTGTGAATTTTGACGTTTTGATCGCCACAGAGCCCGCATCGCAGGCTGTCCGATGAGGTTTTGCGCATCCGGATGAGGCCGTGCAGCCTATTTGACCTTCCACCGAGGCCTCGGGAATCCGACACTTCGCCCCGTGTCACGGGAAGGTGCAGAGCCCATGGTCGATGTCACGAGGCGTCATTTCATCGGGACGGCGACTGCGCTCGCCGCTCCCGCCATCATCCGCCCAGCCTGGGCCGCTGATACGGTCAAGCTCGGGTGTCTGTTCTCGTCCTCGGGCACGATGGCCAATATCGAAGGCCGCCTGAACCACGTGGTGCGCATGGCCGCGGACGGGCTCAATGCGAAGGGCGGCGTCAACGGGCGCCGAATCGAAGTCGTGACCTCTGACCCCGCATCGGACTGGCCGCTCTACGCCCAGATCGGCCGGCAGATGCTTCAACAGGAGAAGGTCGCCGCCCTGTTCGGGTGCTGGACCTCGGTCTCGCGAAAGTCCGTGCTGCCCGTTGTGGAGCAGAATGACGGGCTGCTGTTCTATCCGCTCCATTTCGAAGGCGACGAGAACTCGAAGAACATCGTCTACGTGAATTCGCCGCCGGCGAGTTCGGTGCTGCCCGCCGTCGATTACCTGATGGGTGCGGAGGGTGTCGGGGCCAAGCGCTTCTTCATGATCGGCTCCGACTACGTCTGGCCGCGCACGATCAACAAGCAGCTCAAGGCCTATTGGGTGTCGAAGGGCGTGGCCGCGAACGCCTGGCGCGAGGAATACGTGCCGCTGGGCTTCTCCAACTTCCAGACCTTGGTGAACCAGATCCGGAGCTTCGCCTCGGAGCCCGGCGGGCAACCGATCGTCGTGCTGACGGTGGTGGGGTCCTCGATCCCCGACTTCCTGCGCGAGTTCGCCAACCAGGGCATCCGCGCCACCGACGTGCCGATCCTGGGCCTCGACATGGTGGAGGCCGACCTCGAAGGGCTGGATACGGCGCCGCTCGTCGGCCACCTCAATTGCTGGGCCTATCTCCAGGCTGCGAAGGCTGAGGCCAATATCCGTTTCCTCGGGGACTGGGCCGCCTACGTGAAGGCCAAGTCCGTCCCCTTCAGCGCCGACACCGTCATCGACCCGATGGTCTCGGCCTATGACAGCGTCCAGCTCTGGGCGCTGGCTGCGGCCAAGGCCGGGAGCTTCGACGTGCCGGAGGTACGCAAGGCCTTTGCCGGCCTGAGCTTTGCCGATCCCTCCGGCTACACTCTGACGATGACGGGTGAGAACAACTACGTCTCTCGCGGCGTCTTCATCGGGTCCGTCAACGAAAAGCAGGGTTTCGACATCCTGTGGCAATCGCCCGACGCGCCCAAACCCGTGCCGTTCAGCCCGTATGGTTGAGGGGGCGGGACGCGCGAAAGCCTGGATCTGCGGCGTCCTCCTCGCCGTCTGTTCGATGCAGTCTGCCTTCGCGGAGGCGAGCCGCCCCGACCGCGCGGGTTTCGCCGCGAGCCTGTGCGGCGACGGCGCGGCACAGAGCAAGGCGCTGGACGAGTTCGTGCGGTTGAGCGGCGAGGCCGCGATCGACGATCTCGCCGTCGCGGGCGACCTCCTGCGCGGAATGCTGGAGCGACGCTTTCTCTGTCTCGGCGACGCTACCTTGCTTCTCGACAAGGCAGGGGCATCCGAAGGGCGCGATGTCGCAAGCGGCACGGTCCATACGGCCGCGGGCGGGCGCTCGCCCGTCCTCGGCCTGCGCCAGCGCGCTTTGGTGGAGACCGCCTCCGGTATCGCCGCGCTGGTCGCCGGTGAGACCGTGGAGCTTCGGTCGAAAGGGCTCGCGGCCGTGGAGCGCCGCATGGCCGGCGTGCCCGAAGCGGTGCTGGTACGGGCGCACAAGACGGAGAGCGACGCCGGGTTGAAGGCCGCGATCGGCGTCGCGGCGCAAGGGGCCGCCCTGTCCTCGACCGATCCGGCGCGCCGCCTCGCAGCGATCGGGGCCGTGGCCGACACGCCGTCGGGGGCCGCCTTCTCGCGGCTCTCCGCCCTGAAGACCGATCAGGCCTATCGCGCGGATGCCGAGTTCAGGGCGGCTCTGGATGCCGGGGTCGCCCGCGTGGAACGGGCAATATGGATCGGGAACGGCCTCGCGGTGCTCTACAATGGCCTGAGCTTCGCCAGCATCCTGTTCATGGCAGCCGCCGGTTTGGCGATCATCTTCGGATTGATGGGCGTGATCAACCTCGCCCAGGGCGAGTTCATCATGGTCGGCGCCTATGCCGCCTATGGCGTGCAGGAGGTGTTCCGCCGGTTCGCGCCTGGCTTTCTCGATCTCTACCTCCTCGCCGCCATCCCGGTCGCCTTCCTCGCCGCCGCGCTGGTTGGGATCGTCATCGAGGCGCTGATCCTGCGCCATCTCTATCGCCGGCCGCTGATGAGTCTGCTCGCCACCTGGGCGGTGAGCCTGTTCCTGATCAATCTCGTGCGCGTCGTCTTCGGATCGCAGAACCTGCAATTCGCCATGCCGTCCTACGTCAGCGGCGGGATGCCGCTCTACGCCGATTTCATCGTCACCTGGAACCGGCTCTTCGCCATCGCCTTCGCCACCGCGACCTTGGTCCTGACGCTGCTGATCCTGAAGCGCACGCCGCTCGGCCTCGACATCCGGGCGGTTACCCAGAACCGCGACATGGCCGCCTGTCTCGGAATACGGACGCGGCGGGTGGATCGCCTCGCCTTCGGCTTCGGCTCTGGGCTGGCCGGGCTCGCCGGCGTCGCCCTGTGCCCGATCTACAGCGTCAATCCGGGCATGGGCACCACCTTCATCGTCGACAGCTTCATGGTGGTCGTGCTGGGCGGCGTCGGCACCGTCATCGGCACCCTGGTCGCGGCCCTCGGCATCGGCGGCGCCAACGTGCTGATCGAGCCGCTCTACGGGGCGGTGGCCGCCAAGGTCATCGTGCTCGCCGGCATCATCCTGTTCCTCCAGCGCCGGCCCGAAGGACTCTTCGCCGTCAGGCGGCGGCGATGAAAGGGGCCGTCGAGACCGTGCCGATGAGGGCGCCCCGCCGCCTCGTCCCGGCTCTAGCGGACGATCCTCTGCTGGCGGCGGTGATCGGCCTCGTCCTCGCCGCCGCCCTCGCCCTCGTCCTGCTGCAGCCCGCCCCTTACCTCGTGAACATGGCCGGCCAGCTCGCGGCCTTCGCGATCCTCGCCGTCTCCCTCGATCTGGTCTGGGGCTATCTCGGCATCCTCAGCCTCGGGCACGGCCTGTTCTTCGCCATCGGCGGCTATGTCTGTGCCATGCACCTTCTTTCCCACGCCTATGCCGTCACCGGCGTGGCGCCGGACCTCATGCAGTTCATGGGCTGGAAGTCGCTGCCGCTGTACTGGTGGGGCCTCACGAGCGCGCCCTACGCCCTCGGACTTGCCCTGGCACTCGCCGCCGCCATCGCCTTCGTATTCGGCTTCGCCTCGTTCCGCTCACGGGTGAACGGCGTCTATTTCTCGATCATCAGCCAGGCGCTGGTCTATGTCGCCATGCTGCTGATGTTCCGCAACGATACGGGGCTCGGCGGCAACAACGGCATGACCGGTTTTCCGCTCCTGTTCGGCCATCCCATCGGTGCGCCCGGCGTGGTGACGGGCCTCGCCGTCGCCACGCTCGTCACCCTCGCATTGGTTCTCGCCGGGACGCGAGCCCTGGTGGTCGGCCGCATCGGCCGGCGCATGCTCGCCTGCCGCGACGACGAGGCCCGCCTCCGCACCCTCGGCTACAGCACCACGCGGCTCAAGCTCGGGATCTGGTGCCTCTCCGCCACGATCGCGGCTTTGGCCGGGATTCTCTACGTCCCCCAGGTCGGCATCATCAACCCACGGGTGCTGAGCCCCGACCTCTCCGTCGAAATCGCGGTCTGGGTCGCCATCGGAGGGATGGGTCGGCTCGCGGGCGCGGTCATCGGCGCCGTGGCGGTCAACGCCCTCAAGTTCTGGCTCAGCGCCGCGATGCCGGAGGCGTGGCCCTTCATCCTGTCCGGCCTCGTCCTCGTCGTGGTGCTGGGACTGCCGAACGGCCTCCTCGACCTCGCGACCCTGCGCCCGAAGCCGACCTGGCTGCGGCGCGATGGGCGGCTCGGATGAGCGCCCTGGTCATCGAGAAGCTGAGCGTCGTGTTCGGCCGATTCCGGGCGCTGGACGACCTGTCGCTGGCCATCGATCCCGGTGAGATCCGGGCCGTGATCGGACCGAACGGCGCCGGAAAGACAACCCTTCTCGACGCCATCACCGGCATCGTCAGACCGATCTCGGGCCGCATCCTCCTCGGCGACGACCTCGACCTGACCCGGCGCTCGGAGGCGCAGATCGCCCGCGCAGGCGTACGCCGCAAATTCCAGAAGCCGAGCGTCTTTCCCGCCCTCACCGTGCGCGAGAATCTGGAGATCGGCGCGGGCCTCGGTTGTCCGGCTTCGGAGCGATCCGATCGCGCGGCGATGTCCCTCGCCGAGACCGGCCTGGAGGCGCGGGCCGACACTCCTGCGGGCTCTCTGGCGCATGGCGAGAAGCAGTGGCTCGAGATCGGCATGGTCCTGGCCTCCCGGCCGAGGCTGGTCCTCCTCGACGAGCCGGTGGCCGGGTTGTCCGATGCGGAAACCCTGCGTACGGTCGAGCTGATCCGGTCCCTGCGCCGCCCCGACCGGGCGATCCTGGTGATCGAGCACGACATGGCCTTCGTCGAGGCCATCGCCGACCGGGTCACCGTGCTGCACGAGGGGCGCACCCTGTTCGAGGGTGGGATGGCCGGCGCGCGCGCCGATTCCCGGGTGATCGAGGTTTTCCTCGGCCGATGAGCGACGCTTTCCATCTCCATCCGCAAAGCCCCCTGGGCCTGTCCGTCTCCGGCCTCGACCAGCATTACGGCAGTGCGCAGGTCCTACGGAACGTAAGCTTCACCATCGAGGCCGGCGCCTGCCTGGCGGTGCTCGGCCGCAACGGCGCCGGCAAGACCACCCTCCTGCGCTGTCTCACCGGGCTGATCCCGTCAAGCCGCGGCCGCATCACTCTCGGCGACATCGACATCACCGACCTGCCGCCGGACCGGCGGGCACGGGCAGGCCTCGCCGTCGTGCCCCAGGGCCGCGAGATCTTCGCCGATCTCAGCGTGGCGGAGAACCTGCGGGTCGCAGCCCGAGCGCATGGGCTCGACCGCACCGATGCCGTGGACGAGGCGGCTGCCCTGTTCCCGGCCCTGCGCGGCCTGTGGAACCGGCCCGGCGGCAATCTCTCGGGCGGCCAGCAGCAGCAACTCGCCATCGCCCGTGCGCTCAGCACACGGCCACGCCTCATCCTCCTCGACGAGCCGACCGAGGGCATTCAGCCCTCCATCGTCTCGGCGATCGAGGGCGTGATCGAGGGGCTGAAGGGCCGGATCACCGTGCTCTTGGTGGAGCAATATCTCGAATTCGCGGTCCGCCTCGCCGATTCCTTCGTGGTGCTCTCGCGCGGCAGCGCGGTCGAGCAGGGCACGCGGGCGACCCTGGATCACGCCACCCTCGCCCGGCACATCGCCGTCTGACCCGCAATCCAGCAAGACACCCAAGAGGAGCCCCCATGTCGACGCATCACGAGATTCCCGCGACACCCGACACGATGGTGCTCGGCTATTTCGACGCCGCCCTGCCGCCGGTTCTGGAGATCGCGTCCGGCGATATGGTCACGCTCCACTCGTTTCCGGCCGGCGGCAAGGAATCGCTCCACCCGGACCCGGCACGGGTGCCGGCCGACTACCTCGCCGCCCTGGACACTCTGGTCTCGGGGCCCGGCCCGCATTTCGTCACCGGCCCGGTCCACGTCCGCGGCGCAGAGCCCGGCGACGTGCTCCAGGTCGATATCCTCGACCTGAAATTCCGCATGGACTGGGGTTTCGTGGCGATCCTGCCGCTGCTCGGCACCCTGCCGGACGAGTTCACCGATTACGAGACGATCCATCCCGACATCGATGTCGCCCGCGGCGTCGCGATCCTGCCCTGGGGCGCGGAACTGCCGCTCGATCCGTTCTTCGGGATCATGGGCACAGCGCCGCCCGCCGCCTGGGGCCGTGTCGGCTCGCCGGTCCCGCGCGCCTTCGGCGGCAACATGGACAACAAGGAGCTGAAAGTCGGCACGTCGCTCTACCTGCCGGTCTACAATCCGGGCGCGGGGTTCTATGCCGGCGACGGCCACGGCGTGCAGGGCGACGGCGAAGTGTGCATCACGGCCCTCGAGACCGGGCTCACCGGCACCTTCCGCCTCACCGTGCGCAAGGACCTCGGCTATGCGTGGCCCTTCGCCGAGACGCCGACCGATCTCCTGACGATCGGCCTGCATGAGAGCCTCGACGAGGCCATGCGCCAAGCGGTGCGCGAGATGGTCCGCCATGTCTGTGCGCGGACCGACCTGACCCGCAATCAGGCCTACATGCTGTGCTCGCTCGCTGGAAACTTGCGCATCACGCAGACTGTCGACGGCAACAAGGGCGTCCACATGCTGCTGTCGAAGAGCGCGTTGGCTGCGCCGGTCTGAGTCGCGATGGACGTGCGCCCCGCACCGAACTCGCGTTCAGCGACGCCGGTCCTGGCTCTGGCTCGTGCGGATCGCTTTGCGCGCCCGAGCCTCGTGGATCGAGGCGACCTTGATCAGGAGACTGTGCTCGGCATCCGACGTGGCGCCGGCGGCGCAATTCCGTAGGACGATCGCCGCCCGCACATGCATCAGGGCCCGTTCCAGCATCCGATTCTCGCCCCCATCGCTCCGCCTCTGCTCACCGGTCTACCGGTGCGCGCTTAAGGGATCACCAACTCGACGACGGTCTGGGTTGGTCGGCTCAGGCCTTCCAGGCCTTGAGCGCGGCGAAGGGGCTGGCCGCAGGGTCGGGTTGCGGTGGGTTGAGCACCGGTTCGACCTGCGCCACGGCATCGGCCAGGGAGAAGGCCGACCCGGCATTCAGCTTGCCGCCGGCTGCGTCCTTGTGGCCGCCGCCGCGGAACCGGCGCGCCCCGTCCAGGGCCGTCTCGTTGTTCGAGCGGAACGAGAGCGAGCCGGTACGCTGGACGTTGACGACGCGGCTGGCCCTGCCGCTTTCCATGACGAGGTCAGACACGCGCTGGAACATGCCGGAATCGAGACCGAAGGACAGGAACGTGCCATCGGAGAGGCGATGGAACAGGGCATCCGACTTGGCGAGCGCCCTCGCCATCCGCATCCGGGTGGTCAGGGTCGGGTCATCCTGGTCTTCACCGGCGAGGAGCGTATCGACGAGGCGCAACCGGATTGCGGCGACCTCGGCCTCGATCCGGGCAGGCGATGCGCCCTCTCGCACCACGCCCGCCACCGCACGCAGCAAGGCACTCATGAAGCGGTCGTGCCAGGGATGGCCCACGGGCACCAGGGTGGCGACGTTGTCCCAGAAGATCTCGTCCAGGGCGAGGCCGCCCCGGAAGGTCGGGCGCTCCTTCTTCCACAGGTCGAGGGCATCGACGGATTCGACGAGGGCCTGGAGGTCGCGTGCCACGTCACCCTCGACCTCCCGAGTGGAGTAGAGCGACCGGTGCTCGTAGGCGAGGCGGGTGGCGCAGCGGTCCTCATCGATCAGCACGACCACGTTCGGATCGGATAGCTCGACCCGTGTCAGGCCGGGCGTCTCCGGCACGGGCGAGAGGACGAGGCCCTGCTCGCGAAGCTGATCGAGGGAGGAGGCGTGGTGATCGAGGACGATCAGACGATGCCGCGCTCCCTCCTCCCTGCGCTGGTTCAGGGCCACAAATCGGGTGATGAAGGTCACGGCGACGGCCTCCAGGCCGAGATCCGTCATGACCAGGCATTCCGGTGCCTGCGTACGGCCGAGCCGCTTCAACTCGGCATCGACCACCGGACCGACATCCGCATAGCGCGGAATATGGACGACCCGCGACACGTCGACGAAGGCACCGACGATGGTGGACGCGCCGTAGCCGTCGAGGTCGTGATGGGTCAGTTGGGTGACGGTCAAGATTCGTCCTCGCGGCTCGGGCATTCTTCCGGCCTTATGGGCCAGTCCGGCCGGGTCCGCGACCCACCGCGTGAAAATCCCGTACTCTTATGGCCGATGATCGACCGATGCGGATCCTCGACGGCCTCTCCGTTATGTCCCTGACCTCATGCCTGCGCGTGCTCCCGTCTCGCGAGACCGAGGCCCGCGAGACCGAGGCCCGAACGCATCGCCTGCCGCATCGCCTGCATTCGGGCCTCGTCGATCACGACGGCCCGCGCCTCACGAGCGCAGCATCGCGTCCGTCGATCCGACGATGGTCATCACCAGGCCGCAGGTGAAGGCGCCGATCATGGCGTAGGTGAAAAGTCTCATCAGGATGGTTCGTCCCTCCCTGTCAGGATCAGGTTTCGATAGGGGACGGGGCACGCCACCTCATCGGCCGAGCCGGATGGCGGATACCCGTCGATGCTCGAAGAGCGACCGGTCGATCAGCAGCGGCCACCGCCGGAGGTCTGGCCGTACTGCATCACGGAGCGGGTCTGCTGGTTGGCGTTGCCTTCGGAGGCCGAGCTTGGGGCGCAGGCGCCGTAGGTGTCACGGTTCTGAAAACCAAGGGAGCCGGTCGTGATGTCGTCATAGGGCGACACCGTCAGCGGACGCTCGACCGGGGCGCGGTGGCTGAAGGCCGAGGCTGAAGTGACCGGAGCAGCAACGCCGAAAACAAGGGCGGCAATAGCAGCGGTGACGATGGCTTTCATGGATTTATTCAATCTCCTTCGCAGTACAGCCCGGATTTTTCCGCGCCGTTTGTCTCCGCATGACTAAGATATGGGAAGCCTCTTGCGATCCTGACGTGACAGGACGCACGCGCTGCCAGGGATTAAGGTTTTCCGGCTCACGACACTTGCGGTCGCCCGCCCGGGCGAACGGGCGCCCGCAGGGCTCCCATTGGGCAGATCGGCGAAAGCGGATAGGTTGTCGTCCAAAGGACAAAGAAAGCCCCGGGGATCGTCGATGAGCCAGGACCAGAAACACACCGATGCCGCGCATGCGGTCTTCGATGTCGCCGCCGCCGTGGCGACGTTGCCCGAGACTTCGGCGACCATGGTGGCCGACCACCGCTTCGTCGACGTCCCAGCCGCCAGCGCCCGCGTGTTCCGGGTCTATTCGCCGACACCGCCGCACAGCCACGCCTCCTGCGACGAGTATCTCTACGTGCTGTCGGGCCGCTGCATGATGAAGTTCGCCGATGAGCCGCCGGTGGAAGTGGGACCGGGCAAGCTGGTGATGTTCCAGCGCGGGGTGGTGCATTCGGTGCCGGAGATCCTGGAGGAGCCGATGGTGTTCCTCTCCGTCGATACTCCCCGCCGCGAGCCGCGCGACATCCGCTTCGTCTCCGATGGGACGGGCACGCCCGACACCTTCATGCGCCAGTCCCAGCAGGCGCAGCAGCAGTAGAGAACGGCTTGTATCCCTCCTCCTCGTTCGGAGGGATACGCGCACTGGCGGTCAGCGACTTGATGTCTTGAGCCGCCGCCAACCGACGACGAGCCCCGTGGCCACCAGCGCTCCCGCAAGGAGGTTCAGCAGCCATTGCGCCGTGGTCCTCGCCGGCGGGTGGCCGACGAGAACCGGCAGGTCGAGGCGGTGAAGGGCCGTGAACAGCCAGCGGTTGATGCGGCCCGAGCGGTCGAGCCGGTTGAGGATCTCGCCGCTCCGTGGATCGATATGCAGCCAGGTCGCGTCCGGGTCGGAAAAGCGCAGGCGCAGGATCGGGAGCGTCCCGCTCGTGAGAGCCGACCAATACAGATCGTGGCGGTCCAGGCTCTCCGCGCTCTCCCGTCTCATACCCGCCATTGCGTGACTGGCCGCAGCAAGGATCGCAGCCTCGCCGGGAGCCTCTCCGACAACTCGCGTTCCAGCCCCGGCGAGCCCGAGCACCACCCAGCGTCCACCGATCCGCTGCCAATGCAGGCCGAAGGGGGCCTTCGCAGCGATCTCGCCCAATCCGTCGGCGTCGATACCGATAGGGCTCGGCGCCCCGGCATAGGCCTCGCGCAGGTCGGCGGGTGGTGCGAGGGAGGTGAACCAGCGATTCGGGTTCATGGAGAGCCAGCCACTGACGATGAAGGTGGTGAGCCCGATGCCGCCGGCGAGCCCGGCGAGATGGTGCCAGCGCGCCAGTCCGCGATAGGGCGTGATGCGCCCCCTGGTGTAGCGACGCCTGAGGCGCAGGCGCCAGATGCCGAGAACGAGCCCGGCCAGGGCCGTGACCGCGGCGGTGCCCGAGATCCACAACACCACGTCGCGCCAGAGGTCGACGCGGGCGCGGAGCGGCGTGAGGTAGATCCAGTGGGTGACGGAGCCGACCCAGTTCCAGCCGCGCTCGAACCGCGTCGTGTCGAGGGTGATCTCGCCCGTCACCTGCGAGACGTAGAGCTCGGTTCCGGCCGCGTCGTTCAACGCGACCTTCAGGAAGGGTCGAAGCGGATCGTATCGGGCGGTCACCGTCCACTGGTCGCGATCCACCACCTCCACAGATCCGGCCGGACCCGCGCCCGCGAAACGCAGGGCCGCCTCAGCATCGATGCCGCCGAGTACCGCTCCGGTACGGGCGGAGATCGTGACGCGGCGACCGTCCAAGGCCGACAGCCGGTAGACGGGCTCGTCGCCGCGCATCTCCAGATCGAGCCTGCGAGGCATGCGGGACAGTCCGGCCGCCGACAGGGCGTCGTCCGGCAGGATCGCGACCTCGCCCCATTGAATCGGCCGCAGCCGAGCGAGGCGCTCGGCCTCGGTGAGGCTCGGGAACGGCACGTAGAGCATCACCAGCCCGGAGCCGATCCAGAGGGCGAAGAGCGCGCCCGTGCCGATTCCGAGCCAGCGGTGGCCGAGGACCAGCCATCGCTTCATCGGTTTGAGCAGGCTCACCACGCGACGCTGTAGGCGACCTCGAACGAGCGCGGCCGTCCGAGGATCCAATTGGTGCCGATCCCGTCCACGGCGTTACCGCTGATCGCGTAGGTCTTGTCGAACAGGTTGTAGACCCTGAGACTCAGGCGCGAGGCCGGGGTGACCTGATGGTCGAGGCCGAGATGGGCAAGGGTGTATTCGGGCCGCGGGGCGGTATTGCCGAAATCGCTGAAGACGCGGCCGATGTTCTGGATGCCGATCCGGGCTTCCCAATCACGGGCAAACGCCCAGTTGAGCCAGACATTGGCGACGCGCTGAGGTACGTCGACGGGCTGGTTGCCGGCATAGGAGACCGCCCCCTCCCGGAACTCGTCATATTGCGCATGCAGGAGCGCGAGATTGGCGTCGATGCGCCAGCCGTCGGACAGGCGCAGGACAATGGCGCCCTCCACCCCGTGCGAGGATTGCTGACCGACCTGGGTCGAGAGCATGGGCTGACCCGGCACCGCCGAGATCAGGTTGTCCTTGACGATGCGGTAGCCGGCGAGCGTCCATTCGAGGGCGCCGTTCAGCGCGAGGCCTTTGGCCCCGACCTCGATCTGCTCGCCGGTGGCGAGAGCGAAATTGGCGAGCGATTGCGACAGGCTAATTAGGCTTCCCACCGGATCGGTGGCGGTGGCGTATTGCACGTAGAGGGCCGAATCCGGGGTCGGGTTGTAGACGAGGCCGAAGCGATAGCTCAGGGCCTCGAACGAGCGTTCGAAAGTCGCTCCGGTCTGGAGATTGCGGCGGTGCAGGGTCGGCGCGTCGAAGCGCACGCCGGTGAGGAAGGAGAGTTGGTCGCTGAGGATCAGTCGGTTCTCGGCGAAGACCGAGGCCTGGTTGGTGCTGGTGGCATAGGCTGGGCTCGCGCGGCCATTGGCCGAGAACTGGCCGGGATCGTAATTGAACGGGTCGACGCTGGTGACGAGGCTGCCGCCCGCGCTGGAGAAGTTGTTGGTGTGGCGGAAATCGACGTGGTTCACGTCGAAGCCGACGGCGAACTCGTTGCGGAAGCCGAATACGTTGCCCTTGAACGCCGCGTCGAAGCGGTTCCCGACCTGCTCCTGCTGGTGGTAGATTTCGGTATAGCTGGACCTGTCGATGAGCCCGGTGGCGCGGTTGAATCTGTACTGCTCGACATCGAGCCAGTGGCGCCGGCTCTGCAGGCGGTAAGCGGTGTTGCGGATGGTGATGTCGGCAGACGGCGTCCACTCGGTCTTGAGCTGGGTCCAGTTGTCGGCCCAGGTGATCTTGGCTCCGTTGACGTTGTAGTTGTTGAACCGGAGGGCCTGGACGATCTTTCCGTCCACCAGCGGCGTGCCCCAGTAGCGGGCGGGCTCCTGATACCCGAGATCGTGGCTGAGCGTCACCGCGAGATCGGGGGTGAGCTGGAACAGCAGGGCGCCGGAGACCGCAAGGTTGCGGAAATCGCCGTTCGGGCTGAGCCAGCCGCCGTCTCGGTTGCCGCTGACGTTGAGGCGATAGGCTACCGTGTCGCCGATGGGACCGCCGAGATCAAGGGCGAGACGCGCGAGGCCGTCCGAGCCGGTGGCGACGCGGGCGGCATGGATCGGCGTGAAGCTCGGCTTCTTCGAGACCACGTTGACGACGCCGCCGATGGCGCCGTCGCCGTAGAGCACCGAGGCCGGGCCGCGCAGCACCTCGATCCGCTCCACATTCCAGGTATCGAACGGGAAGGTCACGGTGCCGGCGCCGACGAACAGGCGGGTGCCGTCGTAAAGCTGCTGGATCGAGTTCGGCCCGGCGAAGCCCCGGCTGGAGAAGGCGCCGTTGCCGTTGCCCGGCGAGGCGATGGTGGTGATGCCGGTGGCGTTCTGCGTCACCGCCTCGACCACCGTGTTCTGGCCTCGGATGCGGGCGGTCTCGCCGCTTATGATGTCGAGGCTCGCCGGAGTCTCCAGTGGCGTCAGGCCGAGGCGGCTGGCGCTGCGCGACGGTGTGGCAAGGTTGAGCCCGACGGGGTTCGCCCGCGTGAGGCTCGGGCCGCTTCCCTCCACCGTTAGCTGGTCGAGAGTGACGGCGTCCTCGCCTCGCGCCGCCCCGGCGAGCAGGGTCGAGGCGAGGAGCGAGAGGAGGATGGGGCCAGTGCGACTGGCCGCAGACGATGGCAGCTGTGTGGGTCGAGGAGCGCCGGAGGAGGTTGGAGACGTCATGATGATCGGGATAACCGGAGTTAAGGCAGGCCGGCGGCAGCGATCCACTTCGATAGATCAAATGTTATAACGTTACAATGTATCGATCGCACGGAAACTGCGCGAACGTGACCTTGCGGTCGGGTCGCACGGCTCAACGAGAACGAGATTGGAACGGAAACGATCGGACATCGCAGGCAGACGGCAGGCGCGGCTCAGCGCAGTGGCACGTCACCGCGAACGAAGCCGGTTCCTGCACGCGAGCGCACGCTCCGACACCCCACCAGGGCACCCCGCCCGATGCGTTTCGCGTGTGACCACGACTGACGGCAGGTCTCCTGGCTCGCGGGTCACCGCCCTCTCATCGTCTTCCCAGAAGCTGGAGCCTCCAGTGACGTGTTGATGATGGGCTCGCCGCTTACAGTTGCGGGGGCAGCCGCGGCATCGGACCATCGAGATCCTCACCGCGTTCCCTTTTGATCCTCCGAAGAGGAACCGTCATGGCCAAGCTAGCCGAGCGTGGACAATCGCGTCAACGACGCCCGGGCAACACTCTCTCAAGAAAAAGCCCCGGACCTTGCGATCCGGGGCCTCTTCTCATCGGATGTCTATCACTCACCAGCGGTACGTCACGGAACCGGTGATGCGGCGGCCTTCGCCATAGTTGCACCCCACGAAGTTGATCTGTTGCGAGCAGGTGCCGACATAGACGCGGTCCGTTAGGTTATTGGCAGCGACTTGGAAGCGCCAATTCTCGTAGGTGTATCGGATGGAGGCGTCCAACAGGACGTAATCCGGCACGCGGATTGTGTTCTGCGAGTCGCCGAACGTGTCTCCAATGTAACGAAAGCCGCCGCCGATTCCGACCCCGCGGAACAGCCCGGTCTGGATCGTGTAATCGAGCCACGTGGCGGCGGTGAAGTTCGGCACCTGGATCGGTCGCTTACCGACTGCACTCAGATTGCCGATGGGTGCATCGTCCTTCGTCACTTCGGCCTGCAGGACCGTGAGCGACGAAATCAGCTTCAGACCATCGAGCAGGTCCACGGTTGCTTCGCTCTCGAAGCCCCGCACCTCGATCTCGCCATTCTGGTAGAAGGCCTGCTGCAACGGATCGTTCGGGTTGAAGAATAGCGCATTGGTCTTCTTCGTGTTGAACACGGAGAAGAGGACCGATGTCGCCTGGCCCGGCGGCTGGAACTTTACACCGGCTTCGATGGTCTCGCCGATCTCGGGCTTCGCCGGCGTGATGTTGTAGGTCAGCGGAACTGGACCAATGCCGGGAACATTTGCCGTCGTGCTGGTCTGCAGGAAGACCGGCAGCACGTTGAACGAGCGGGCAGCCGAGACGTAAGGCGTCAGGCCGTTGTCGAATAGATACGAGAGCCCGATCCGGCCGCTATAGGATTGGGCGTCTTGGTTCGCGCCGAAGGTCGTCGGAATGCCGTTGGGAACCCCGAAGCTGTCGAGTTGCTGACGAACGGCATCAATGACCGGATTTTGTGCCGCCGTCTTCGTGGTCACCCAATCGTAGCGGGCGTTCATGCTGAGCAGCCAGCGATCGTAGAATTTCACTTGATCTTGAGCATAGACGCCGACCTGCTCCTGCTCAAGCCGTGATAGGAGTGAGCGCGGAAGTTGGGCGACGGGCTGTCCGTAGACGGGGTTGAGGATGTCGAGAGGGCCGACGAAGGGTCCGATGCCGAGCAGTGCGAAACTAGTACCGCCGAATTGGTCGCTCTTGTTGTTGATCTTGCTGTAATCTATTCCTAGCAAAGCGGTATTCTTAATGTAATCAAACTGCGAATCATGCTGGATCTGGGTGTCGACGGTAAAGACGCCGTAATCCTCGCGCCAAGTCTGGGCCTCGCGGTTTATGAGATTGGGCATCCCAGGCGTGATGGCGGTGGAGTAGATCGCATTATAATCCGTCGAAGCGTGAGCGTAGCGTAGGTTCTGGCGCACGATCCACTGATCGTCGAACCGATGGGAGAACTGGTAGCCACCCTCGAAATGCTCGGCGAGGAAGCGCGAGAAGCCCGGCTCCCCAAGGAAGCGACTGCGCAACTGCGCCTTATAGGGATTGCTGCCGTTGGTGTACTCGCGCGGAATAGCGCGGAAGGTATCGCCGGTGCGATCCTTCTGGTAGTTGCCGAGCACCGTCAGGCTGGTATCGGCCGAAGGTACAAAGGTCACGGCGGGAGCAATATAGATCCGGTCGAGATCAGTATAGTCGACTTGCGTGCCGCCCTCTCGAAGAAGGCCGGTAATGCGGTAGAGGATGGTCTTCTCCGGATTCACCGGACCACCGAGATCAAAGCCGAACTGCTTGCGGTTAAAGCTGCCATATGAGCCGAATATTTCCCGCAGCGGCACGGCTGTCGGCTTCTTTGTGATGAAATTCACGAGACCGCCCGGATCGTTGAGCCCGAACAGGCCAGAGGTCGGCCCGCGCAGCACATCGATACGTTCGACTCCGTAGGGTTCTATCGGAAAGCCCGAGAAGCTCGTCTGCGGAAGGCGCAAGCCATCCTTGTAGATGCCGCGCTGGGTCTGGTCGAAACCGCGAATGATCAATTGATCGAAGCGACCGTCCTGGCCCTGAGGTGACGAGACGATGCCGGCGCTGTAGGCCAGCGCATCCGCGAGGTTCTCCGCGCCACGATCCTCAAGCTGCTTTTGTGTGACCACCGAAACAGATTGAGGTATCTCGCGCAGAGGTGCATCGGTCTTGGTCCCCGAATTCGTCCTGGGGACCACATAGGAATTCGCCGCGGTCACGCCACCGCCGTTTCCGCTTCCCAGACCACTTCCCGATCCCTGAACCGAGAGCGTATCGAGCTGCACCGAGGCGCTGCCGGTCCCGGCAGCCGCCTGGGCGAGGGCCGCCTCGCTCCACAAGCCGGTCGCCATGGCAAGCATCGCCACGGTCGAGACGCCCGCCAGGGAACGTGCGCTGTAACGGGCTTTGCGCGAGAACCTGCCGGAGGAAAGCGGCGTGCCATCAGACATAGAGAAGACCTTGATCGTCGAAAATGCAGCGCACATCTGAGCATGAAAGAGCGAGATTTCCCGGCAGGGGCATCGCGTAGAACGATTCAAAACAAAGATTGCGTCTCACCAAGACAAATCCACACGGCGTCTTTGTCAGCAAGACGAAGTTGTACTGCGAAGGTGGAAGTTCTGCTGGCGTGGCCCCAGGAACACATTCTTTCTTTAGAATAGCTCAATTGAAAACGCGCGATGGAGCCGCGACTGGATGGTCAGCGGCGGCCCAGCAACCACATCAGGAAGGGTCCGCCGACGAGGGTCGCCACCAATCCGGCGGGGAGCTGGTAGGGGAAGAAGGCCATCCGCCCGACGAAATCCGCCGTGACCATGATCAGCGCACCGATGATCGCGGCGCCGGCGAGTTGCGGCGCTGCACGGGTGAGGCCCGATAGGCGCGCCACTTGTGGCGCGACGAGGCCGACGAAGCTCAACGGCCCCGCTACCAAGGTGGCAGCAGTGGTGAGGATCGCCGCCATCGCGAGAATCGCGAGGCGGCTGCGCCGCAGATCGAGGCCCAGCGAGCGGCCGGTCTGATCGCCGAGGGGCAGGAGGTCGAGCCAGCGCGTCATCGCCGGAAGGCAGGCGGCCCCCAGGACGAGGATCGCGAGAGCGGCCACGGCGTCTTCCGGCGTGACGCGCGCCGTGGAGCCCGCCGCCCATCCCAGCAGCATCACCACGGAGGGATCTCCGCTGATCATCAGGATCGTCAGCAGAGCGGCAAAGCCCGTGGTGAGGCCGATCCCGGCGAGGAGCATCTGTTCGGGCACGGTATCGGGGCGACGGCCGAGCCTCAGGATCGCAGCCAGAGTCGCGAGCGCACCGAGGCTGCCGGCGCCGAGCAGCGCCATCCGGTCCGGCGTCCCGAGGATGACGGTGACGGCGACGAGGCCGAGGGCCGCCCCGGAACTGATCCCGAGCACTTCGGGGCTCGCCAGCGGATTGCCTGTGAGACGCTGCAGAAGGGTACCGGCAATGGCCAGCATCGCGCCCGCCGCCAGGGACGCGGCGATGCGGGGCAGGCGCCAGGGCAGCACCTCTTCGAGGCCGTCTCCGACGCTCCAGTGCCAGCCGGCCGTATCACGGCCGAGGGTCAGGGCAATGCCTGCGAGAAGGCCGAGCGAGACAGCGCCCACGAGGACCATTCGCCAGGGCCGCGCGATCCGGACAGAGGCGGCCCGATCCGGATGATGCAGCGACCCGACGCCGCGCAGACGCGGCAGCAGCCAGAGCAGCATCGGCACGCCGACGAGGGCGGCGAGCGCGCCGGTCGGCAATTGGACGATGGGAGTCGCCGCGAGAACGATCGAATCCGTGAGCCAGAGCATGGCCCCGCCGAGGAGCGACGCGGCGACGAGGCGGTCGCGCAGGGTGCGCGTGCCGGTGAGGCGGACCAGGATCGGCGCGGCGAAGCCGACGAAGCCGATGACGCCCACACCCGCCACGACGAAGCCGCCGAGGGCCACGGCCACCGCCACGGCGAGGAACCGAATGCGGCCGAGCGAGAGCCCGAGGCTCCTGGCATTGGCATCGTCGAGGTCGAGCACCGCGAGGGGCCGCACCATCGACGCCATCAGGATGGCCGCTGTCGCGAGGCGGGGTGCGAGATAGGCCGGGGCGGTCCAATCATTCATGGCGAGCGAGCCCGCGCCCCAGATGAACAGGCCGAACAGCCGCTCCTGATGCAGGACGACGAGGAGAGTCTGGATCGCCCCGCAATAGAGTTCGACCACGAGGCCGGCCAGCAGCAGCCCGAGGGGGGCAAAGCCCTTGGCACGCCCCAGCGCGAAGACCGCGAACACCGCCAGGGCGGAGCCGGAGAGCGCCACAGCCTCCCTGCCCTGTGAGAACAGGCCGGGCGCGAACAGGGAGGCCAGCGCCAGAGCGAGCTGCGCGCCCGCCGAGATGCCCAGCGTCGAGGAGGAGGCGAGCGGGTTGCGCAGCACCTGCTGCAGCACCGTCCCCGACAGAGCGAGGGCGGCACCGGCGAGCCATGCAGTGACGATCCGCGGCAGAACGCTCTCGTGCAGGACGAGCTGGGCGATGTCGTTCCGGTCGGGGCTCCACAACGCCTTCAGCGCGGGCCCGAGCGCCATGTCGGCCGTGAGTGTCCGCAGGGTGATGAGCCCCGCGACGAGAGCCACCGTGCCGATGAGGAGTGCCGTCCCGCCGATCCGAGACCGGGGCGACGAGAGGGCATCTAGGCCCGGTTCCGCCAGCTTCACCTCAGCCACGAGGACAATCCCGTTTCGAGAGGCCAGCCATCAGCTCGGCGAAACGCGCGATGGCAGGTAGACCGCCGTAGAACCAGACCGGTTCCAGCACGTCGACATGGTGGTCCCGCACCGCCGGAAGGGCCTGCCAGAGTAGGCTGCCGGCGAGCGCCTTGGCCGCATCGGATCGGATCGGCCCGATATGGACGATGCGCGCATCCGCCGAGCCGGCTGCGAGTTGTTCGATCCCCACCGCCGTGAAGCCGGACGCGTTGCTGGCACCCGTCCAGGCGTTCCGGATATGCAGGCGGTCGAGCACCGTCTGGAACAGGCTGCTGCGGCCATAGACCACGATGTTGCGGTGGTCGACGATCCAGACGAGGTAGGCTGGGCGCCGGTCGCCGGGGCAGGCGCTCGCCGCCGCCTCGGCGAGGATCGCCTCGGTCCGCGCCTCCAGGGCCCTGGCCTGCTCGACCCTGCCGAGGCGCATGGCGATGCGCATGGTCTCCGCCTTCGCCCGTTCGTAGGGGTCACCTGCCGCGTTGGCGATGGAAACCGCTTCCGTCGGTGCGATGCGCGACAGGAAGGCGCCCTGCGTCGCAACCTGGATCGGGTTGGCGAGGATCAGGTCCGGTTTCAGGCTCGCCAGCAATTCGAGGTTCGGCTCGACCACGAGGCCGAGATCGATCACGCCTTCGGGAAGAGCCGGCGCGACAACGGTCCGGTTGTAGTTCTCGGGCTGCGTCACCGCGATCGGCACGATGCCGAGGCCGAGGAGCAGTTCCACGGCGCTCCAGTCGAGGGCAGCGACGCGGGGCTGTGCTGCCCCCCCCTGCGCACGGACAGGAAGAGCACCCAGTAAAAGAAGGAGGAAGGCTGCCAATCCCGCGGCCGCCTGCCTACCGGACATCGACTGCAGCCATGTCGACGCTGCCCGGCAGTGCCTTCGCCTCCGGTGCCAGGCTGGCACGCCCGAGCGCAGGGGTGAGGGCCGCGATGGCGGCGGTGATGGCGAGGCACAGGCCACCGCCGGCCACCATGGCGATCCGGGCGGAGGCGAGATGGGCTGTGGTCCCCGCCTGCATGCCGCCGAGGGCGGGCCCGATCGCCTCCTCCAAAACCCACAGGCTCGAGACGCGACCGAGCATCGCGTCTGGTGTCGCGCGCTGGATCAGGGCGGCACGCAGGATACCGGCGAGGCTCGCCGCGCCACCCAATGCGGCGAGGCAAATGAGAGCGGGAACCATGCCGTCGCTGAAACCCAGCGCGATGCAGGCGCAGGCCCAGACGGCGACGCAGGCGACGAGCCAGCGACCGGCGAACGGGCTGACCCCCGCCCTGCCCGAGCCCAGGGCACCGAAGAGCGCACCGACCGAGGGCGCGGCATAGAGCAGGCCGATACTGTCCGGCCCCTCGCCGAGGCCGTGGGTCGCGAGTTCGGGCAGCAGCACGTAGGGCACGGCGAGGACCAGGGCGACGAGATCGATCAGCAGCAGGCTCAGCACCAGGGGCGAACGCGCGATGTAGCGCAATCCCCCCATGAAGCCGGCCTCGTCCGCGGCGAGTGCGGAGACCTTTATGCCGGCGGAGGGTTCGGCCAGCGGTGGCAGGGACGGCAGGAAGGCCAGAACGATCGGGGTGATGCCGGAGATGACCGCAACGAAGCCGTAGCAGGCGACCAAGCCGGCCCCGGCGGTGATGGCGCCCGCCAGGAACGGGCCCGCGATGGCGCCGACCTGTGCCGCCACGGCGGTGAGCGCGGCGGCGCCGGACAGGTGTTCGCGCCCGACGAGCGCCGGGGTCGCCGCCATGATTGCCGGCATGCCGAAGCCGAAGGTCGAGCCGCCGACCACGGCCGCGGCATAGATCGGCCAGACCAGTGGCTCGGCGAGGGCAGCATTGGCCATGAGGATGAGGATGGTGAGGAGATGCGCGGCGCGCGACCAGACCATCACCGCGCGGCGGTCGTAACGGTCGGCGAGCCAGCCGCCGACGATGAGCGCCAACGCCATCGGCCCGGCCACGGCGGCGTTGAGAAGCGCCACCTGCAGCGAAGAGGATGTCAGTACGTACATCTGCAGGCTGACGGCGACGCCGAGGACCCCGAAGGCGAGAAACGAAGCAGCTCGCGCCGCATAGAGCAGTTGGAACCCCCGGCTCGCCCGCAGGGGTGAGAGGTCGAGCATCATCGGGTAGTGCCACCTGGGATCACGCTGGCCGGGAACATGCCTCAACCTTCGTCCTTGGCGTCTTCGTCGGCTCCGCGCCGCCAATAGGCCACCGCCAGATGCTGGTCACGGGTGAGGCCACAGGTCTTGCGCCAATGCGCCCGCAGGGCCTTGAACGCATCGAACTCGCACGCGGCCCAGGCGAAGACCGTGCGGTCGCCGGGAAACGGGACCGCGCGAACCGCATCCGCCAGCAGGGTGGTGGAGCCGGGCGGGGCGCCGTTGCGATGAAGCCAGCGCAGTTCCAGACCGTCCGGCCGGTCGAGCGCCTGCTCGTCGGCCGGTCCGTCCACTTCGATCACCGCGATCCCGGCCGCCTCTCTCGGCAACCGTCCGAGGATGCGGCCGATGGCGGGCAGGCCGGTCTCGTCGGCGGCGAGACAGTACCATTCCGCCTCGCCGACGCTGCGGCCGCCGGGGCCGAGCAGCCCGACCGTGTCACCGACCTTGGCACGCTTTGCGAAGGACGCGCCGGGACCGGCGTCGTGATGCATGACGAAATCGATGTCGATCTCGCCGGCCGCCACGTCGATGCGGCGGATCGTGTAGGTCCGCATGGAGGGCGCGCCCTCGCCCTGCGGCCAGACCGGGATGCCGTCGATCCCCGGCACGGGCCATTGCGGCGCATGGCCGGCGGGCGGGATGATGACGTGGACGTGCATGTCGAACGCGTCGTAGCGCTCGAGATCCGTGCCGACGAAGGTGACCCTCCGCATATGTGGTGTGAGATCGACGACGCGTCTCACACACACCTCACGCAGACTCGGGAGCGTGTTGTCGTCGCAACCGTCGCCGGTCCAGACGATCGATGCATCGGTGGCGCCCGGAAGTTCCTGGAGATGCGAGGCAAGCATGAACTTGACGACGGCGAGTGAGGTCTCGTCGGTCGCCTCCGCTTTGAGGGCGAGCAGACCTTCAGCGGCCACGAGCGTGCCGATTCCGATATCGAATTCGACCCGGCCGCGGCCCGGTTCGTGAAACACGGGAATGTCGTGTTCGAGGAAATGCTCGCACAGGTCCACGATGTAACGGCGGGCATCGGCGAGGCGAACCTGGGCTTCAGAAGCCATGGCTGTCACGGGATCTCCTCCACGATAGCGGGTCGGTATGCGGCCGAGCCTCGGATTGACTGCAGGCCGTAGACGATGAGAAGCGGAAATACAACGCGCAGGATTTGCAATGCTTTCATTGGGATAGATCGCGTCTTTGAATAATATTCATATAGAAAAATATGAACACAAAGATATTTTGTCGAATAATTATTTCCTCGACATATTTGATTTGACGAAAAATTGCTTGGGTCGGTATGTTCGCGGTCCCACGCCCACGACGTCCCATCCAGGGAAGCCGACGTCGCGAGCCTGCCATTCTGCTGAGCTTCAAGGCCGGCGAATCGCAGCGAGCATGCAGAGATCCGACTCACGGAGATCATAGGAATGCATCTCCGCCCTCATGGAAATCCAGCTTGCAGATTTTAGCGATTGCAACGGGGACTTTTCCGTCATTCTCTTCGTTACATCGATAACATGGCTTGATGATCTCTATCCGTTCTCGAATAACACGTGACGATCCCTGTAAAAGCGCAGCCTCACGTCTTTTTCGTACGTCGAATACATTGGAAAATGCATGATAGAATTCGATTTTTGCGAAATGCTCGATGCCCATTGCCTGATGCAGTCGGGCTGCTACGTCTCGGACATCGAAACCACACCTGACGGCGGACGTTATCTCTGGTCGAACGACATCCCCGAGCCGGGATTCAATGTCGGCGTCGGGACCACCGACCTTGCCTGGATACGCGCGACCTCCGCGAAACGTGGCCGCCTCCCGGCCATCCTCGTCAGCGGGGAGCAGGAGCGCGAGAGGCTCGAAGCCCATCCCGACCTGCAGGCGGCCTTCCCGACGTGCTGGATGATTCGCGATTGTACGAGCGTGCTGCCGCCGACCATGCCGGAGGGATTGACCCTTGCGGTAAGCGAGTCCACCGCCCCCGGAGAGGACTACCTGTCGGTCTGCCGTGGTCTCTACGAGGACGAGAGCGTCAACGCGGTGGCCGAGGCCATCTTCCTGCCGGTGCTGCGCGATGCCCGGCCGGTAGAGGGCGTCGAGACGTACCATCTCACCGTGAGCGAGGACGGCGTTCCATTGGCCTGTGCCTCCGTCTACCGCTCGGGCGGCCTTGCAGGGCTCTACAATGTCGGCACTCTCGCGACGCATCGCGGAAAGGGACTCGGCGCCCTGGTCACGCGGGCGGCGATCGACACCGCCCGTCAGGCCGGCGCGGAAGCGACGATGCTGCAATGCGTGGCCGGCGGCCATGTGGAGCGGCTCTATTCCGGCCTCGGCTTCGTCAAAGCGGCGAGCCCGACGCTGATGGTGTTCTCGCTCAGCCCCGGCGCCGGGTGAGCCGGCCGGCCGCGCTGGCGATGACACACCTCTCTCTCCCCTGCAGGGAGAGAGAGGCGGTAGGGACGGCTCTGCCGGCCGAGCACCCCGTCTCATCTCAAAGTCCGTCACGCGCGCCCTCCGGACGAAGCGAGGCAGCGAAACTGTCGTGGAAGGCCGCGGAGTCCACGATCTCCCGGTGAGTCACGCCGGGGATCACGGTCACTTGCTCGACCCGACGCGAGTAACGCTGCCAATCCACATGATTGAGGCCGCGCTCCACCGAATTGCCGGCGAGCCAAACGCGGATCGGGCAATCGAAAGGCTGCGCCCTGTAGCGGCGATACAGCAGCGTGTTGTCGACGAAGGTCCAGAGTTCGTATTCCTTGCTGCCGACACCCGGCCCGTCGAGGGGCAGCGGATCGGGGGCCGCCGCCACATAGGCGAGGAACTGCTCGTGGAGTTCCGGGTCCATGCGCCGGAACAGGTCTTCCCAATCGGCCCGCATCGGCGAGCGCTCCAGCCAGGACGCGACGTTATCCTGAAGGCGGCGTCGATGCTCCGGCGTCAGCACCGGCAGGGCGCCGACGGCGAAGCTGACATCGATGTCGCAGACGTCGAGCATGCCGACGAAGCCGAGGTCGATGCGCGAGCCGAGCATCCGCGCCGCCTCGTAGGCCAGCACCCCGCCCCAGGACCAGCCGAGCATCGCGCAGGGGCGACCGGCACTCTCCTTCTCGATGATCTCCGCGTAACGCGCGGTGATGTCCTCCACCGAGACCACGCTCTTGCGGGCATCGGTGAGGGAGTAGCAGACGAAGCCGGTGACCGGCTGGTCCGGCCCGAGACGGCGAACCAGGGGCGCGTATTCGCGGGTGTTCACCATCAAGCCGGGGAAGCAGTAGAGCATTGGCCGGTCGCCGGTCGCCCGCAGACGTACCACCTGGGCGGTGCCGACCGCATCGGCGATGAGCGAAGCGGCCAGGGTCGCTACGGTTTGGTTGTTGAAGATGTCGGCGATGGTCGGGCTGCGACCGGGAAAGGCCGCGCCGAGGGCGGTGAGCACCCGCAGGGCCGTGAGCGAGTTCGCCCCCGCTTCGAAGAAGTTTTGGTCTGGGTGTATGGTCTGGAGGCCGAGCGCGCTGGCCCAGATGTCGGCCACGATCGTCTCGGTGGGGCCGAGCGGGCGCATCGCCTCGATCGAGACCTCCGCCAGCGGCGCGGGCGCGGGCGCGGGCAGCGCGGCCCGGTCGAGCTTGCCGTTGGGCGTCAGCGGAAGCCGCTCCAGCCCCACGATCCGCGCCGGCACCATGTAGTCCGGAAGACGCCGCGCCAGAGCCGCCCGGATCGCGCGCGCGTCGAGGGTCGCCCCCGGGGCCGCCACCGCATAGGCCACCAGCATCGGACCCGCCGGACCCGGACGCAGTGCCGCCGCCGCTCCCGCGATCGTCTCCTGCCCCAGAAGCGCCGCCTCCACCTCCCCGAGCTCGATCCGGAACCCGCGCAGCTTCACCTGCGCATCCGCCCGACCGAGATACTCCACCGTCCCGTCCGCCTTCCACCGCGCCAGATCCCCCGTGCGGTAGAGACGCCCGCCCGGACGCCCCGATAATTCGGGGAACGGGTCGGGGATGAACCGGTCCGCCGTCTGCCCGGGCCGGCCGAGATAACCCCGCGCCAGACCGTCGCCGCCCGAACCCGCGCCACCCGAACCCGCGCCGCCCAGATGCAGCTCGCCGGTGACACCCACCGGAACCGGCTGCAGCGCCGCGTCGAGGATGTAGGCCCGCCGGTCCCCCACCGCACGGCCGATCGGGGCGTAGGCCCCCTCCACCGCATCCCCCGCCCGAGCCCGCCAGACCAGCGGCGAGATCACTGCCTCGGTCGGGCCGTAGCCGTTGATCAGCAGCGTCGGGTCGAGCGCACGGCCGATCAGCGCGAAGCTCTCCCGCGACAGGGCCTCGCCGCCGAAGGCGTAGGAGCGCCGGCTCGGCCTTGCCCCCGATGCCGCTTCCAGGGCGAGCTGGTGCATGTAGGCGGTGGGAAAGCCCGCATGGGTGACGCCGTGGCGCTCCATGGCATCGAGCGCCTCGCGCGGGGTCCACAGCCCGTCGGGCTTGAGCACGACGCAGCCGCCGAAGGCCAGCGGCACCATCCAACGCTCCTGCGCCCCGTCGAAGCTCATCGACAGGACGTGGAGCTCGCGCGTGCGCCGGTCGGTGCCGTAGACCGCGCCCGTCGCCCGCACGTGCCTGGCCAGCGGCCCGTGCGCCACGGCGACGCCCTTCGGGGTCCCGGTCGAGCCCGAGGTGTAGATGACGTAGGCGAGCTGGTCCGGATGGGGCGTGCGCGACGGGGCGGTCTGCGCCTCCCCCGACTGGTCGAGACTGGCCAGATCGAGGGTGGCAAAGTCGAGGATCGGGAGGTCGTCCCGCCCGGCCTCCTCCGCCAGGCCATCGAGATCCGTGCCCCGCACCAGCAGCAGCCGGGCGCCGGCATCGCGCAGGAGCGCGGCCAGGCGCGCCCTCGGCTGGGTCGGATCGAGGGGCAGGAACGCGCCTCCGGCCCGCAGGATGGCGAGGAAGGCCGCGATCTGGTCGGGACCGCGCGGCAGGGCAACGCCGACAACGCCCTCGGGACCGACGCCGGCGCGGATCAGGCGATGGGCGAGGCGGTTGGCCGCCCGGTCGAGATCGCCGAAGGAAGTGACCCGCGCCCCGCAGATCACCGCAGGCGCGTCCGGGTCGGACAGGGCCGCCTGCCCGATCAGGTCCGGCACGAGCGCATCCGACAGGGGCATCCCGTCCCCATACGGAGACGACAATGCCGAAAGACACGACCAACCCACCAAAGGTAAACCGTCAAGGCGGCGGCTCGAATCCTCCACCGCCCCACGCAGCAGGGTGAGGAACCCGTCGCGCATCCGTTCCATGGTTTCCCGCTGGAACAAGTCGGTCGCATAGCCGAACGAACCGCGCACCGCCCCACCGGTTTCCGTCACCGTTTCCAGGACGAGGTCGAACTGGACGTTGCCGGTCCCCCGCCCGAAGGGCGATACGACGAGCCCAGCGATATCGAACCGGCCCGGCCCCTCGACGCGGTGGCTGTGCATCACCTGAACGACAGGCGTGTGGCTCACCGTCCGGCGGGTCTGGAGCGCCTCCACCAGCCGCTCGAAGGGCAGGTCCTGATGCCCTTGCGCATCCACCATGGCGTCGCGCACGGCCCGCACGTGGTCGAGGACGCACGCACCCGGATCGACCCGCACCCGGATCGCCAGGGTGTTGACGAACAGGCCGACGAGCCCCTCCGTCTCGGGCCGATTGCGGTTGGCGACGGGGATGCCGATGCGCAGGTCCGTCTCACCGGTATAGCGCTTGAGAAGCAGGGCGAGGATGGCGAGGAAGACCATCGCCGTGGTGGCGCCGGCCTGCCGCGCCAGGGATTCGAGACGCGCCGCCACATCGGCATCGAGCGCGAACTCGACCGCCGCCCCGCGGAAGCTCTGGACAGCCGGACGTGGCCGGTCGGTCGGCAGCGGGATCACGCTCTCCGTTGCGCCGAGGCGTTCGCGCCACCAGTCGAGCTGCCGGTCGAGCTCGCCCGCCTCCAGCCAGTCGCGCTGCCAGCGCGCGTAATCGGCATAGGCGATCGGCATCGGCGGGAGAGTGGCGACCTGCCCCTCGGCGTAGAGGCGCATCAGCTCCGAGAGCAGGATCTCCACCGAGCGGCCATCGGAGACGAGATGGTGCATGGTCAGGAGGAGAACGTGGCGCTCGGGCTCCATCCGCACCAATACGGCTCGCAACAGGGGCGGCGTCGCCAGATCGAAGGGCCGCCGGGCCTCCTCCCGCGACAGGATGGCGAGACGGTCCTCGCGTGACGACACGTCTTCGGCTTCGAACGAGACATGCCGCAGGCTCACTGCAACGACGTCCGCGGTGACGGCCTCCACTTGGTCGTTCTCGCCTGTTCGAAATCCCGTCCTCAAGGCCGGGTGCCGCTCGACCAGGGATTCGAAGGCGAGCGCCAGGGCTTTCCCGTCGAGCGGCCCGACGAGATCGAGCCCTCCCGCGATATGCAGCAGGGCCGCGTCGCCCCCCATCCGCCCGATCAGCCACAGTCGCTCCTGCGCGTAGGACAGGGGTGCGACCCGTTCGAGACCGTCCCCCCCGTCGTCCGATACGATCGGCAGGCGAGAGAAATCGATGCCACGTGCCGCCAGGGCTTCGAGGAAGACACGGCGCCTGTCGGCGGGAAGCCGGCCGAAGCGGCGGCTGAGATCGGCGGCCTGAGTGCTCATTCAAGCCTCGAGATCGGCGAGGAGGGCGTCCATGTCGGACAGGTCGGCGGCTTCGTCCCGCCCGGCATCCACTTCATTGCCCATAGTGACGGCGAGAGCGTAGGCGCGCAGGGTCGGTGCCTCGAATAGGGCACGGATCGCAACGGTGACGCCGAGGCGCTGCTTCACCCGCATGGCGAGCTGCGCTGCCGTGAGGGAGTGACCGCCGAGCACGAAGAAATCGTCGTCGCGGCCTATCGTCTCGACGTCCAGCACCTGACGCCAGATGTCGGACAGGACGGCCTCCATAGTCCCTTCGGGTGGCGATGAGCCCTGCGGAGCAGAGAGCGGAGCGGGCAATGCTCTGAGGTCGAGCTTGCCGTTCGGGGTGAGCGGCAAAGAGGGGACGGCGACGATATGAGCCGGCACCATATGTGTCGGGAGCCGGCACATGATCCGATCGCGCAAGGAAGCCGCATCGATCTGGTGTCCGACGACATAGGCGACGAGCTGTTTGTCCCCGGCGGATTCGCGCAGCGCGACCGCGGCATCGATCACGGTCGGATCGGCCCGCAACGCCGCTGCGATCTCCCCCGTTTCGATCCGGAATCCCCGCAATTTCACCTGTCCGTCGGCCCGCCCAAGATAGGCCAAGGTTCCGTCAGGCCGACGCACGGCAAGGTCGCCGCTGCGATAGAGGCGTGTACCCGGCGGTCCGAACGGGTCCGGCACGAAGCGCTCGGCCGTCAGTGCCGCCCGCCCGAGATAGGCCTGCGCCAGACCGGCGCCTCCTACATGGAGCTCACCCGCCACGCCATCGGGCACGAGGGTGAGGGAGGCGTCGAGGAGGTACAGGGTGAGGTCCGGCAGGGAGTCACCGATGGGGCTATCCGCCCCTTCCGCATCGCTCGCGACAAGCGGGCGATAGGTTACGTGAACCGTGGTTTCAGTGATGCCGTACATGTTCACGAGCCGGGGCGAGGCATCGCCGAAACGCGCGAACCAGGGTTTGAGCGCAGCGACATCGAGGGCTTCACCACCGAAGACGACGTGGCGCAGCGCCAGCCCCTGAGGGCGCACGAGGGCGGCCTGCATCAACGGCCCGAAGGCGGAGGGGGTCTGGTTCAGCACGGTGACACCCTCGCGGACGAGGAGATCGAGGAACGCATCTGCCGCCCGGGCAACCTCGCGCGGCACGACGACGAGGCGTCCGCCATGACAGAGCGCGCCGAAGATTTCCCAGACCGAGAAATCGAACCCATAGGCGTGGAACAGGGTCCAGACGTCGTCCTCGGCAAACCCGAAATCGGCCTCCGTGACGGTGAGGAGCCGGGCCGCATTCGCGTGGGTGACGACAACACCCTTCGGCTGGCCGGTGGAACCGGACGTGTAGATCACATAGGCCGGCTGCTCCGGGTGGGGTGCGGGGGGCAGAGGCGTGTCCACGTCGTCGATGGCTGAATCGAGCAGGATCGGCCGGGGTCCGTCCTCGGGCAGGCTTTCGGCGAGGCCGGGCGCGGCGAGCACGTGCCGGGCACCGCAATCGGCGAGCATGAAACCGAGACGATCGGCCGGATAGCTCGGATCGAGGGGCACATACCCAGCCCCGCTCTTCAGGATCGCCAGAATTCCAACGATGAGAGCGATCGAGCGCTCTGCGCAGAGGCCGACGAGATCGCCCGGTTGCACGCCTTGGCAGACGAGGTGCCGTGCTAGGCGCGCCGCCCTCGCCTCGATATCGGCATAGCTGGCCTGCTCGTCCTGGAACGTGACGGCCACGGCCTGCGGCCGGCGCTTGGCCTGCTCGGCGATCCTCAGATGGATCGCAGGCTCGACCGGCGACAATCGGACGGCCGCGGCCCGGTGCCGTGCCTCCTCGAACTCTTTTGGCAAAGCGAGAACCAGGGCATCGAGCGGTCGCCCGGCCGCATCCATGAGCGCGTCGAGGATATGCAGGACCTGCGCATCGAGGCGATGAACGTCGGCGGCGGAAATTCGTGCCTGATCGACGCTCCAGTTGAGGCGCGGCGTTCCGTCGAGGAGAAGCGACAGGGTCAGGGGAACGTCGGTGGCCTCGATCGTCGTCACCGGGCCGAATTGCAGACCGCCAAGGCTGCGGTCGCGAACCACGGTATCGAGAGGGTAATTCTCGACGACGAGAAGGCTGTCGAAGAGCGGCTGCCCGCTTCGTCCGGCCCAGGACTGAATGTCGGCGAGGGAGGCGAGGTCATGATCGCGCAAGACGGCCGCGTCTGCCTGCAGCCCACGCAACCACTCCGAAACGGGGATGTGACCGGGAAGGCGGACGCAACGCGGCACCGTGTTGATGAACAGGCCGAGGACCTCGTGCAGGCCGCCGTCGTCCGGTGGACGGCCAGACCCGGTGATGCCGAAAGCCACGGTCGAGCGTCCGGTGAAACGGCTCAAGGTCAGTGCCCATACCGCTTCGAACACCGTGTTCAGGGTCACCTTCTCGCGTCGGGCGAAGGCTAGGAGACGCTCCGCTCTAGCTTCCCCCAGCGCCGTATCGACGGCGATGTGCCCGCTCGCTCCTACCACGCCGGAGAGCGCCGGAGCGATGAGACTTGGCTCGTCCAATGAGGCGAGGGCCCCGCGCCAGAACCTCTCGTCGCCCCCGCGGTCGACGCGGGACAGGCGGATGAGATGGTCGCGGAACAGACGGGACGGCGCCGCGACCGGTTCACCGGAATAGTGGCGCAGCACTTCGGAGATGAGGCGGGCATTGCTCCATCCATCGAGGAGGAGATGATGGCAGGTCCAGATCAATCGATGCCGGTCCTGACCGAGGTCGACGATAAGGAGGCGCATCAGCGGCGGCTGTGCGAGATCGAAGCCGCGGGCACGCTCGGCCCGTGCGAGCGCATCGAGATCGGCGTCGACAGCATCCGACAGGTCGAGCCGGGTCACCGATAGGTTTGCCGAGGCGTGAACGACCTGGAGCGGAACGTCGAGGTCGTCGGTCCAGTGGAAGCCCGTGCGGAGGATCGGATGGCGGGCGACACTCGCCCGCCAAGCCGCCGCGAAGCGATCGGGATCGAGACCACGGATGGTCACGCCGAGTTGGTTGACGTAGAGGCCCTCGCCCGGAGCGGCGAGAGCATGGAACAAGATCCCGCCCTGAGTCGGGGTCAGCGGATAGATGTCCTCCATGTTTCGTGGATCGAGCCCGAGGCCCTCGATCTTTTCCTGTGTGAGTGCCGCGAGAGGAAAGTCCGATGGGGTCACGCCACCGGCAACCGGGTCGAGGCCGTGCTCGACGAGGGTCGCGAATTCAGTCTCGAGAGCTTCGGCAAGGCTATCGATGGTCGCGGCATCGAAGCGGGCACCGCTGTAGCCGAGGCGCAAGGTCAGCGTGCCATTTCGCAGGAAGCTGTCGACGACGAGTTCCGACCCCAGCGGAGCGTCAGCGTCTGCCGACAGGCGCATCGCCTCGGTGTCGAGTGTGAACAGCGCACCGGCATCAATGTCGCCGACATTGCCGAGGTGATTGAAGGTCACGTCCGGCCACGGCACGGCGGACAGGCACGCGCGCTCGGATTGAGTACCGAGGTAGCGGAGGATGGAAAATCCCGATCCGTCTCCGGGTCCGCTCCGCATCGTCTCTTTAGCCGACTTTAGATCGCCGGAGACATCACCGGAGATCGTTAGTCCGACAGGAACGAGGGTCGTGAACCAGCCGATTGTCCGATCGAGGGGAAGACTCGCCGCATCGCCGCTCCGGCCGTGGCGCTCCAGCGTCACGCCGAGTGTCCTGTAACCCGACCAGGCAGCCACGGCGCGCGAGAGGCCGGCCAGGAGCACTTCGTCGAGCCGCATCCGATAGGCCGCACGCAGGCGATCGAGGCCAGCCACGATGAGGGAATCGAGCACCAGATTCCTCGTGCGCGCCTGCCGTTGATCGCGCGAAGCGTCGGGACGATCGACGGGAAGCCCGGCGCTCGAAGTTGAGAGAGCGCTCGTCCAGGCTTCGGTCTGGTTGCCGATCTCCGCCGCGTGATCCTGCAGGCGATGTGCCCAGGCACGGAACGGCGTCGCAGGGGCGAGGGTCGATACATCGCCCCGGTAGAGCAGGTCGAGGTCCGAGACGAGAATACGCCAGGAGACGGCATCCACCACCAGGTGATGGGCCGTGAGGAGCAGGCGCTGGCGTCCGCCGGGCAGGTTCGCGAGCAGAGAGGCGAAGACGCGTCCATCGGCGAGGTTGAGGCTGCGCTCGGCCGCAAGGAAGCACGTCCGCGCCTCGTCGTCGCTCGCTACGTCAACGATCGAGAGCGGACCAGCGAGGCGATCGGGCGATACGGGCTCCTGGATCCAGGCTCCGTCCGCATCTTGGCCGAAGGCGTATCGCAGTGCTTCGTGATGAGCGACGAGGGCGATCAGCGCCTCGCCGAGGCGATCCGCGTCGAGGTTCACACGCGCATCGAGTTCGAGAGACTGGTTCCATTGGTCTCGTCGCGGCATCGGCTGTTCGAAGAACCAATGCTGGATGGGGGTGAGCGGGGCGGGACCTTCGGGGACCCGGACCTCTGCCACGTCCCCGTCGAGCCGGGTGATCGCGCAAGCGAGAGCCGCGACGGTCTGATGCTCGAAGATCTGGCGCGGCGTCGCGACAAAACCCGCTTCGCGCAGGCGAGCGACGATTGCGAGGCTGAGGATGGAGTCTCCCCCCGCTTCGAAGAAGTTTTGGTCTGGGTGTATGGTCTGGAGGCCGAGCGCGCTGGCCCAGATGTCGGCCACGATCGTCTCGGTGGGGCCGAGCGGGCGCATCGCCTCGATCGAGACCTCCGCCAGCGGCGCGGGCGCGGGCGCGGGCAGCGCGGCCCGGTCGAGCTTGCCGTTGGGCGTCAGCGGAAGCCGCTCCAGCCCCACGATCCGCGCCGGCACCATGTAGTCCGGAAGACGCCGCGCCAGAGCCGCCCGGATCGCGCGCGCGTCGAGGGTCGCCCCCGGGGCCGCCACCGCATAGGCCACCAGCATCGGACCCGCCGGACCCGGACGCAGTGCCGCCGCCGCTCCCGCGATCGTCTCCTGCCCCAGAAGCGCCGCCTCCACCTCCCCGAGCTCGATCCGGAACCCGCGCAGCTTCACCTGCGCATCCGCCCGACCGAGATACTCCACCGTCCCGTCCGCCTTCCACCGCGCCAGATCCCCCGTGCGGTAGAGACGCCCGCCCGGACGCCCCGATAATTCGGGGAACGGGTCGGGGATGAACCGGTCCGCCGTCTGCCCGGGCCGGCCGAGATAACCCCGCGCCAGACCGTCGCCGCCCGAACCCGCGCCACCCGAACCCGCGCCGCCCAGATGCAGCTCGCCGGTGACACCCACCGGAACCGGCTGCAGCGCCGCGTCGAGGATGTAGGCCCGCCGGTCCCCCACCGCACGGCCGATCGGGGCGTAGGCCCCCTCCACCGCATCCCCCGCCCGAGCCCGCCAGACCAGCGGCGAGATCACTGCCTCGGTCGGGCCGTAGCCGTTGATCAGCAGCGTCGGGTCGAGCGCACGGCCGATCAGCGCGAAGCTCTCCCGCGACAGGGCCTCGCCGCCGAAGGCGTAGGAGCGCCGGCTCGGCCTTGCCCCCGATGCCGCTTCCAGGGCGAGCTGGTGCATGTAGGCGGTGGGAAAGCCCGCATGGGTGACGCCGTGGCGCTCCATGGCATCGAGCGCCTCGCGCGGGGTCCACAGCCCGTCGGGCTTGAGCACGACGCAGCCGCCGAAGGCCAGCGGCACCATCCAACGCTCCTGCGCCCCGTCGAAGCTCATCGACAGGACGTGGAGCTCGCGCGTGCGCCGGTCGGTGCCGTAGACCGCGCCCGTCGCCCGCACGTGCCTGGCCAGCGGCCCGTGCGCCACGGCGACGCCCTTCGGGGTCCCGGTCGAGCCCGAGGTGTAGATGACGTAGGCGAGCTGGTCCGGATGGGGCGTGCGCGACGGGGCGGTCTGCGCCTCCCCCGACTGGTCGAGACTGGCCAGATCGAGGGTGGCAAAGTCGAGGATCGGGAGGTCGTCCCGCCCGGCCTCCTCCGCCAGGCCATCGAGATCCGTGCCCCGCACCAGCAGCAGCCGGGCGCCGGCATCGCGCAGGAGCGCGGCCAGGCGCGCCCTCGGCTGGGTCGGATCGAGGGGCAGGAACGCGCCTCCGGCCCGCAGGATGGCGAGGAAGGCCGCGATCTGGTCGGGACCGCGCGGCAGGGCAACGCCGACCACGCCCTCGGGACCGACGCCGGCGCGGATCAGGCGATGGGCGAGGCGGTTGGCCGCCCGGTCGAGATCGCCGAAGGAAGTGACCCGCGCCCCGCAGATCACCGCAGGCGCGTCCGGATCGGACAGAGCCGCCTGCCCGATCAAATCCGGCACGAGCGCATCCGACAGGGGCATCCCGTCCCCATACGCAGCCGACAATGCCGAAAGACACGACCGACCCACCAACGGTAAACCGTCAAGACGGGAGTCGGAGGCACCGGTGAGGCCGGTGAGCAGGGCGAGGTAGCCCTGTTCGAACCGAGCGATGGCGGCGGCATCGAACAGAGTTTCGGAATAGGCGAAGGTCGCCGAGAGTTGCCCGTCCCGCTCCGCCACTTCGAGCACGAGATCGTAGGCAGGGGTACCGGTATCGCGGCCGAACGCCTGCAGGTTCAGGCCGGCCACAGTACCGAGGTCGCCGAGGGATGCCGGCTGCTGGCTGATCATCACACGGGCCAGGGGAGCGCGACCCGGAATGCGTGCCGGCTGAAGGGCGTCCACCAGCCGCTCGAAGGGCAGATCTTGATGGGCCAAGGCATCGGTGAGCAATGCCCATACCCGGCTAACCATCTCGCGGCCACGCTGAGCCGGATCGATGGTCAACGGCAGCACGAGCGTGTTCACGAACGCACCGACGAGGTGTTCGACGCCCGGCAATTGGCGACCCGCCACGGGCATGGCGATGCGTACGTCCCGGGTCTCGCCGTAGCGATGCAGGAACAGGGCGAAGGCGCTCAGCAGGATCGCGAACGGCGACGTCCCGGTCTCGCCCGCGAGTTCCGCGACACGGCGGCTCGTGTCTTCGCCGATCTCGAAGCCGTGCCGAAGGACGCGATCGGACGATCCGGTGAGCCTATGCCGGTCGGTGAGCGAGAGGGCGGGCTCGGGGTCGCCGAGGCGTTCGCGCCACCAGAAGAGATCGGCCTCCATAGTATCGGCCTGCATCCCGCTCGCCTGCCATGCGGCGATATCGGCCGGCTGAATCGCGAGAGGAGCCAGATCGGCCGACCGGCCTTCGGTCTCGGCCGAGTACAGGGCCGGCCATTCACGCAGGATCACGCCCATGGACCAACCGTCGGAGACGATGTGGTGCAGGGTCACGAGGAGGACATGATGAGCCTCGTCGAGACGGACCAGGGCGAAGCGTGCCAGTGGGCCACCGGCGAGAGCGAAGGGACGCTCGGCCTCCTCGCGGGACAGCTCCGCGAAACGGCCGTCGCGGCTTTCCGGGGCGCAGGCCGTCAAGTCGATCTCACTGAGCAGATTTATGGAATCGGCTTCGATCGTCTGTTCGGCCCGACCGTCGGGTCGGCGATGCAGACGCGTCCGAAAGGCCTCGTGCCGTGCAATGAGGGCATGGAGGCTGCGCTTCAGGGCGTCCCGATCGAGCGTCCCGTGCAGATGAATCCCGCCGGCGATGTGGTGACGTTCATCGTCGCCGAATTCGGCCTCGAACCAGAGGCGTTCCTGCACGAGGGACAAGGGAAGGGCCGCGCCGCGTGAGGCCGCAGGTATGACGAGGGCCTGCGTACTGGCGGAGATTTCCGACCCGACGGCATCGGCGAAAACGCCGAGCCGGGGATGGGCGAACAGGATCTGCGGCGGGATTGCGACGCCGATGACCGTCCGAAGCTCCGTGAGCATCCGGATTGCGGCGATCGAGTTGCCGCCGAGGGCGAAGAAGTGGCTGTCGCGTGTAATATCCTGCCGGTCAAGGATGGCGGACCAGATCGCGGCGAGGCGCGAGTCGAGGTCGCTCATCGGTGCGGTCGGGCCGGGCTTCGAGGCGTCGTCCGCATCGGCGCGGCGGCCGTCCTCGACCACCGCATAGGCGTCGAGGGATCTGGCTTGCCATCCGCGACGGGCGGCACCCCGCTGAATCTTGCCGCTCGACGTGCGCGGCAGGCCGCCGGGATTGAGGAGAACGACCACCCGTGCGGTTTCGAGGAAGGCGCCGGCGACCGCCTCCGAGACCAGCGCGGCGAGGGCTTCGGGAGCGACGAGCTTCTGGACGGTGCGCGAGATCTCCACGGCGACGCCGATGCCCTCGCGCCCGTCGCGCTCGATGGCGAAGGCGGCGATGCGTCCCTGGCGCAGGATGTCGACGCTCTGCTCCACGACCCGCTCGACGTCCTGCGGATAGACGTTCTGGCCGCGCAGGATGATGAGGTCCTTCTCGCGGCCGACGAGGAAGAGCCGGCCCCGGTGGAGGAAGCCGAGATCGCCCGTCTTCAGACACCGGATTCCGTGCCGCTCGACGAAGGCGGCAGCCGTCGCGTCCGGGTTGCGCCAATAGCCCTGGGCGAGACTGGGACCCGACACCACCACCTCGCCGATGCTCCCCTCCGGCAGAATAGTGCCGTCCGGACCGGCGATATGGATCGGATGGTCCGGTTGCGCGAAGCCGCAATCGACCAGCCGGGTGCCCGTTTCGGCCGCGGCGGCGCGGCCTTCGGCGAGGATCGTGGGATCGAGGTCGAGGAAGCGCATGCCCTCGCCACGCTCGCCGGCGCTGAGGAACAGGGTCGCCTCCGCCAGGCCGTAGGAGGGGCGCAGGGCGCGGATTTCGAAGCCGGCGGGAGCGAAATGCTCGGCGAAGTCGGCCATGGTGGAGGCGCGAACCATCTCGGAGCCCGAGAAGGCGATCTGCCAGCTGG
Source organism: Methylobacterium marchantiae (assembly GCF_042679825.1). Lineage (NCBI taxonomy): Bacteria > Pseudomonadati > Pseudomonadota > Alphaproteobacteria > Hyphomicrobiales > Methylobacteriaceae > Methylobacterium > Methylobacterium marchantiae. Next base: position 57,115 of record NZ_JBHTND010000010.1, read on the forward strand.
AGAGGTCGAGGCGGGCGACGGTCTCGGCATCGACCCTGTCCTGGCACAGGCGGAACGCGAAATCGGGGCCGCCGCTCACCGTCCCGCGATGACGAGCGATGGCTTCCAGCCAGCGTGCGGGGCGTCCGAGGAAGTGCTTGGGCGACATCAGGACGGCGAGGATGCCCGTATAGATCGGCTGCAACATCCCGCCGATCAGGCCCATGTCGTGATAGAGCGGGAGCCAGCTCACCATCACGTCATCGGGGCGAAACCCGAACCCGATCCGGATGAGGTGCTCGTTGGCGACGAGGTTGGCGTGGCTGACGATCACGCCCTTCGGCAGGGCTGTGGAACCGGATGTATATTGCAGGAAGGCGATGGTTTCCGGCGATGGCGCCGTCACTGACCAGGGGACATCGTCCGCCGCGATCTCCTCGACCGGCACGATCGTGCTCGGAGATCCCGAGGCGGCGAGCATGTCCTGAACGGATTCGGCGTCGCCGTGATGGACGAGGATCGCCGCCGGCTCGGCATCGCCGATGATGGCGGCGATGCGCGCCTGATGCTGGGCGCGGCGGGGCTCCGGCGGGAAGAGCGGGACGGCGACGAGGCCAGCATAGAGGCAGCCGAAGAAGCCCGCGACGTAGTCGAGCCCGGTGTCGAGCAGCAGGCAGACCCGGTCGCCGGGGCTCGCCGATTCCCGCAGGCGCGCGGCGATCGCCCGGGCTCGGGCGTCGATTTCCGCATAGGTGACAGTGACTTCGCCGAGGCGCGGATCGTCGAGGAAACGAAGCGCCGGGACGGCGCCGTGGTTCTCCGCGAGCCAGCGCAGGTGGCTGACGAGATCCACGGCGGGCGGGACCGCCAGCGGCGCGCGCAGGAGACCGTCGGTCATCATGTGTCCTGATGTGGTCATCGAAACGGAGGGCGGGCGGTTCAGGCCCGGGCGTCGCCGTCGAGGGCGCGGCGCAGGCTGAGCGGCCGCATGTCGGTCCAGACCGTCTCGACATGGGCGAGGCAGGCCGCGCGGGTGCCGGAAAAACCCGCGTCTTTCCAACCGTTTGGCACCGGACGATGGGCCGGCCAGACCGAGTATTGCTCCTCGCCGTTGATCACGACGAGGAACGTCGCTTCGCTGTCGTCGAGTGCCATGGCGCCGTGCTCCGCGAATGGATCGTGTCGAAGCCCAAGACGGTGCCGGCCCGCGGAAATTTAAGCGGCGGCGCACAATTTTTCCGGGCCGGTCCTAAATCCCTCCCCCGCCCGAACGTCCTCTCGCCTGAAGGCCCGTATCGGCCGCCGGCAGAATTCGGCGGATCGCAGTGCCGGTTTTCCCCGATCGCGAGGCCGTTCGGTGCAGGAATGGAGGTTCGGTGATGACGGAATCCTACGACCCCTCGGACACCTCCTTCCTTTTGCGCGGCAGCTTCCGGGACGAGGGAGGCGGGCGCGGGGAGGATGACGGCGCGCCGGTCTACGATGCGCTCGGTGTCGGCTTCGGGCCGTCGAACCTGTCGCTCGCCATCGCCCTCGACGAGGCCGGCCGGCGGCGGGGCCATCAGCCGCGGGTGCGCTTCCTGGAGCGCCAGGGCGAGTTCCTGTGGCACGGCGGGATGCTCCTGCCGGATAGCGGAATGCAGATCTCGTTCCTGAAGGACCTCGTGACCCTGCGCGACCCGACGAGCCCCTACACCTTCGTCAATTATCTCCACGTCCATGGGCGGCTGATCGACTACATCAACCGCAAGTCGTTCTTCCCGAGCCGGATCGAGTTCAACGCCTATCTACGCTGGGTCGCCGGGCATTTCGCCGATCGCTGCGATTACGGGGAGGCGGTGCTCGCCGTCGAGCCGGAGGGGCGCGGCGACGGCATCCGCCACCTGCTGGTCCATTCGCGAAAGGCGGATGGCCGCGAGCGGACGAGGCGGACCCGCGCCGTCATCCTCGCCACCGGCGGCGAGCCGCGCATCCTGCCGGTCTTCGAGGACCTGCAGGGCAGCGCCAGGATGTTCCACTCCTCGCGCTACCTGGCGCGGATCGGCGACGTGCCGCTGCCGGAGGGCGCCGCGCGCCGTCCGCGCATCGCCGTCATCGGCGCCGGCCAGACCGCGGCCGAGCTCTTCCTCGACCTCCAGAGCCGCATCCCCGCCGCCGACATCGCGATGATCTTCCGCGGGCAGGCGCTGAAGCCCGCCGACGACAGCCCCTTCGTCAACGAGATCTTCAACCCGGACTTCACCGATTTCGTCTACGGCCAGCCCGAGCCCCATCGCCGGGCGATCATCGACGAGTTCCGCGGCACCAACTATTCGGTGATCGACACCGACCTGCTGACGCGGATCTTCGACATCCTCTACCAGCAGAAGGTCTGCGGCGAGCATCGCCATGCCCTGAGGCCGCGGACCACCGTGGTCGGGGCCGCGGAGGGGGCCGAGGGGATCGTCCTCGAAACCCTGGACGGCGCCACCGGCCTCACCGCGCAGGAGCCCTACGATGCCGTGATCCTGGCGACCGGCTATCGCCGCGACCACCTCGACACGATCATGCCGGCGCTGGCCCCGCATCTGACCGACGGCGCCATCGGGCGCGACTATCGCCTCGCCACCCGCCCCGGCTTCGAGCCGGCCATCTACCTCCAGGGTTTCAGCGAGCCGACCCACGGCCTGAGCGATACCCTCTTGTCCATCCTGGTCATGCGGGGGCATGAGATCGCCCAGTCGCTCCTCGCCGACCGGCACAGGGCGGCCGCGCGGGCCTGACGCGGCCCGCGTTCCACCGTGCTTCCTGTCTTCCAGACTCGAACGGGCCAACGATGTCCTTGAGCCGAGCCGAGTCCTTGAGCCGAGCCGACGCGGATTCCCGCCACGATGCCGCGCCGGGGCTGCGGGACGAGGCGGTCTACGCCCTCGACGGCGTCGGCTTCTCGGTTCCCGGCCGCGTGCTGCTGCAGCCGCTGACCCTCTCGATCCCCGCCGGCCGGGTCATCGGCCTCATCGGCCATAACGGGTCGGGCAAATCGACCCTGATCAAGCTGCTCGGCCGCCAGCAGGCCCCGAGCACCGGCCGCATCCTGTTCAGGGGCGACCCGATCGCGACCCTGGGGGACCGCGCCTTCGCCCGCGAGGTCGCCTACCTGCCGCAGACGACGCCGCTGGCGCCCGGCCTGCTGGTGCGGGAACTCGTCGCCATGGGCCGCTATCCCTGGCACGGGGCTTTGGGCCGGACGGGCCCGGCCGACCGCGAGGCCATCGCCGAGGCGATGCGCCTCACCAAGGTGACGCCCTTCGCCGAGCGCATGGTGGACAGCCTCTCGGGCGGCGAGCGCCAGCGCGTCTGGCTCGCCATGCTGGTGGCGCAGAACGCGCGCTGCCTCCTCCTCGACGAGCCGATCGCCGCCCTCGACATCGCCCACCAGATCGAGGTGCTCGCCCTCGTGCGCCACCTGTCCCGCGAGCGCGGGCTGACCGTCATCGTCGTGCTGCACGACGTGAACATGGCGGCCACCACCTGCGACGACCTCATCGCCCTGCATGGCGGACGCCTCATCGCCCGCGGAACGCCGGCGGAGATCGTGACGCCGGAGCGGCTGGAGGCGATCTACGGCGTCCGCATGGGGGTCTTCCCCCATCCGAGGACGGGGGTGGCGCTGAGCTATCTCGACTGAGCCGAACCGCCCGCGATTCTCGTGCGTTGCCCCGGCGGAACAGGGAGCGGCGCATGTCCGAGAACACCAAGGCGAACGAGGATCCGGCCTCGTCGACCGACGACCAGCGGAACGGCCAAGTCTCGAGGAACGGCCAAGTCTCGAAGAACGCGGGACCGCCGAAGACTCCGGAATCCGAGAGCGCCGCCACCGGCCCGAAGGACACGGTGACCGGCCAGGTCCGGGAAACGCCCGACGAGCCGAGCGACCGCCCCGGCACCGAAGCCGAGGAAGCCCGCCGATGAGCGCGACAGATTCCATGCCCGATTCCCGCCCCGAGGCACCCGGCACGGTCGCCCTGACCGAACCGAGGGACAAGGCCTATTGGGCCCGCACCTTCCAGACCCCCATCGAAGACGTCGAGGCGGCCGTGGCCGCCGTGGGGCACGACCCGGCCAGGGTCGCCGAGCGGCTGGGGAGGCCTTGGCCGGCGGAGGAGAGCGGGATCGTTTGAACGGGATTGCGCGGGTCGGACGCTGGCGGTGAGTGTTTCTGGCGCGGGGGGCTTTCGACCCGACCGAGACGCCCGAGCTTCCATCGGCGTTGCCAGAAAGCGGACCTAAACTCGCCCTCTCGTGAATGGCGAAGGCTCATCCTCGGCGGATCTTGGGTGAACGGGACCTCTGGATTACGATATCGTCGTGGTCATGAGGTCGTGCGCATGAGAGGACTTGCACCGCTCGCCGTCGTAGTTCTCTGTTTTTTGGCCGGCAATGCCCTGGCAATAGCACTTTATCGGCGCGTTCGTCGAAAATTGCAGGGCAGATACCCTTACGGCTTCGGGGTATTCGGTCGCTCAATCACCGTATCACGAGACGAGGCTCGCTTTTTCAAGATCGATGAGAACGACATCCCCCTCATAGAGGCAACGCGAAGCTACCTCACGATCGGGCTGGTCGCCCTGATGATTACTTCGTTTTTCTTACTTATAGTAGTTCATCATCTTTTTCCTTGATGATTTGGTTTCTGCTTTTCTCACCTGGCCGTAGAGCGAACCACTCGGTGTCGACCGATGTCAGCTGCGAGAAATGTCATAAGGATTTCCTAAAAGTGGTCATAGGGCAGCAGCTACTCGCAATCGGCTTGGGGCGGAAAGCCAAGGTCGATGGCAATTCAGAAGAGAACTCTCCTCGTCACAACTCTTACTGCCGTTCAGCCAACCACAGAAGCATGCCGTAGCAACTAATTCCTTAACTGAATGGATGTAACTGTAGGAGTAGGAGGTGCGGCTGGAAGAGCTTGTATTATAGTAATTGTAGAAAGTAGGGAGAAATTTCGCTTAGAAATAACATCGTCGTCTCTTATCGAATACCAGACTCCGCGTCGTTCGTAGCTAACGAAAGCATTTGAAAGGGGAGCGCTAGATGTTTGCACTAGAATCAGAGCTCGCTGACTTGCAACTCGCCTGAAATCGTATTGTATCATACTTGCTGACGCTGTCGATAAGATCGACTTATAATAAATCTGCCATGCATCCGGCGCACTTAGTTCATCACGTCCAAGGAAGTAAAAATCCTGCAAGCAGCTTCCCTGATGCCGATTTTCATTGATGACGCGATCAATCTCTTCGCTCGGCAAGAAGGCAATGTCGTGATCGTTGCCACTAACGCTTAACGCTCCTTGTGCCGACCTAGGAAGAATATATGTTTCTCTAGATTTTGTCGGACTCGTAATCAAGAGAATTTCTTTACTATTACCCTGCTTAAATATCGCAGTGAGCTGCGACCACAAATGACGAGCCAGTGTCGCATAAGATTCTGCTCTGTAGCACAGAATAAGGGCGTCTTCTGCATTACCGGCTACCGGCCTACTCACCATTCCTGAAGGATTATACCGCACCGATACTACATCAAGGCCGACTTGCTGGATCGTAATGGCTCCGAGTGTATCGAGAGAGTTCAACATCGTTATAGCTCTAAAATAGTCTCCAAATTCGGGTGTGAACCGATTCAATGTTAGTATTAAGAGCGGCAGCATCGGCGCGTTGGAGCTAGATAGCTGGAATATGCTGTTTATCGATATTGGTGTAGATATTTGCCTAATTAACTCGAAGCCTGTGGTTGTTGAATATTTGACAACAGGCTGTTCATTCACGCTAACCATGCTTGTTAATGCGCCGATCGGGAGCAGAGCTCCCAGGTTACTAGACCCCCCATTTAGACTCGCCGATATACTTTTGTTGCTGGTGATGTCTGCCACACTCAAAAAAGTAGGGTTCTCGCGATTGTAGACACGAACTAGGTTAATCAGCGTCTGCTGCGCAGACGTATAATTCACGGCTTCATTATACTCCTGTCGTTCGGCGACAATTCCAACCACCCCGATGCCAGTGCATCCCACTTGAAAACAGATAAGCACTAACATTGCCGCTAGAGATCGGACTTTCACGGGTCACCTATGCGCTATTTTACATCACTGATTTACACAAATCGCTGAAGTTAGCTGGATAAAAATAAAACTGTGTTCAAGTATTTAATCTGGATATCGATCTGGTCGAGGCCCACCGGGTGGCATTCTTTCACGCTTATCGTCCTTGCGTTTCTCTTCGTCTTCCCGATCCGCATCAGGCTTCTCGTCTCGCCTACGGTCCTTCTTGTCATCCGAATCATAGTCCGGGTCGACTCGATCTGGGTAGCGATCCTGCGGCAACTGCGTCATTTTCGCCTCCTTGCTCAGAGCAATAGTTCCGCAGACATCAACATTCGTAAAGCGTCTTTTCCGACACACTGAAGATTTTGTAATGAATTTTAGCTCATATTGATGCGAAGATTTAACTTCAGGAATTATTTTAGTTTAATGGAATTATATCAAAATATCACAGATGTACATCATGCGCATTAGCAATTAACTGCAAAAATACACAATATAGATATTGCTTGGTAGTTTTAAATCGGATTTAAATTGACTACCGTTTACGCTGCAATAACTATCGGAGAGGCATAGCTTAAGATGCACCTCAATCCTGGTGGTTTCCGTCCGATCTCACTCATCCAAAATGATCAGGCATCCAGCGAACCAACGCATTGCGTTCGCAAAGACGTCGTGAGCGGGCGCGACGGCTGCGCCTGCTTCTTTCAACTCTCGATCAAAGGCCGACCGTCACAACCCACCCAACGCAGACCTTCAAGGTGGAGCCTAGACCGTCACATTTGCCCTCAGGCGGCGACATCCGCCAGCGGTTCGATTCAATCCAGCTCCGGGTCGATCTTCGCAAGCAGGGTTTCGCTCTCGACCTCGGCCTGGAGGTCGAGCCAGAGTGGGTGCGACGTGCCGAAGGAGCGGGCCGGCCGGAGGGCCGTGTCGGTGCCGATGCCGATCTCCTCCTTCACGGTGCGCGCGATGCGCGATCGGGGCAGGCCGAGCGCCTTGGCGAGCGCGCCCGCGCTCGGTTCGAACGTGGCCGTTTCCCTGAACCCGCGATATGATAAAATCCTGATGATAGGAATTTATGCTTGCAAGCGTGACGCTCCTGGGGTACCAATGAGGAACGCTCAAGAAGTGTGACGAGAGGGGACGAGAGATGGGCCGCCCCGCCGAGACCATCAGGATCGCCGCCAAGCTGATGCGGGAGACGACGATGACCGGCATCGAGGTCGCGGCCCGGACGGGCGTCACCTCGAGGACGATCAGCGACTGGAACCGCCGGTACGGCTGGCGCCAGACCGCGAGGGACTCGAAGCGTCGGCTCGATCCGAGGAGCTGGGGGCCCGCGAGGCGGATGGCCGTGGCGCGGCTCTACGCGATGCCCGAGGTCGCGGCCGGCACGCTCGCCGTGGCGCTGGGCGGCACCGTCAGCGGCGCCTCGGCCCTGTTCCGCGCCTGCGGTTTCGGCGACAAGCCGCGGGCGCGCCCGGGCAGGCCTTCGGCGCCGGACGAGTCTCTTCCACCGGCCCCGCTGTCGGGCGAGGAGCTGGACTCGGCGTTGCGCGAGCATATCGGCCGCCAGATCGCGCGGTTCGACGCGGCCCTGGCCGGCGACGCGCCGCCCGCGCTGGATTCGGCGAAGGTGCTGCGCGATCTCGGCGGCCTGAAGCGGCTGCTCGACGACCTCGCGAGCGATGAACGGGAGTGGATCGATGACGCGTCCCGCTTCCCGGCCGATGACGACGAAGACGACGACGACGAGGGCGACGACGGGTCCGACGCCCTGCCCGCCCTGCGCGCGGCAATCGCGGCGCGCTATGCGGCATGCCTCGGCGAGCGGCCGGATGCCGGGCTTCCTGGCGAGCCTGCCGCCGAACCTGATCCGCGCGCTGGCCTCGGACTGGCTCCATAACGCCCGGACCGACCAGCTCCCGCCCTGCCCGTCGCAGGGTGACTGGACCACCTGGGCGGTGATCGGCGGGCGCGGCTCGGGCAAGACCCGCACCGGGGCCGAATGGGTGCGGGCCCTGGCCAATGGCGACCCGGCTTTCTGCACCCAGGCGGTGGGCCGCATCGCCCTCGTCGGCGAGACCTATGCCGACGTGCGCGACGTGATGATCGAGGGGCCGTCCGGCCTGCTGTCGCTGGCGGGGCCGCGGCCGCATTGGGCGCCCTCGCGGCGCCGGCTGGAATGGGACAACGGCGCCGTGGCGATGGCCTTCTCGGCCGAGGAGCCCGACACCCTGCGCGGTCCGCAATTCGGTGCCGCCTGGTCCGACGAGATCGCCAAATGGCGCCGGCCGGACGCCGCCTACGACATGATCCAGTTCGGCCTGCGCCTCGGCGACCGGCCGCGCAACCTCGTCACCACGACGCCCCGGCCGATCCCGCTGATCCGCCGCATCCTCGCCGACCCGCTCACGGTGGTGAGCCGCTCGCGCACCGCCGACAATGCGGCCAACCTGGCGCCGTCCTTCCTCGACACGGTGGTGGGCCGCTATGCCGGCACCCGGCTCGGGCGCCAGGAACTCGACGGCGAGCTGATCGAGGACCGTCCCGACGCCCTGTGGACGCGGGAGGGAATCGAGGCCGCGCGCATCGACCGGGCGCCGGATTTCGGCCGCATCGTCGTCGCCGTGGACCCGCCGGCCTCCTCGAAGGCGGGGGCCGATGCCTGCGGGATCGTCGCCGTGGGGCTCGGCTCCAACGGGCACGCCTACGTCATCGCCGACGCCACCCTGAGTCGGGCGAGCCCGCAGGCCTGGGCCGGCGCGGCTCTGGCCCTCTACCACCGCCTGGAGGCGGACAGCCTCGTGGTCGAGGTCAACCAGGGCGGCGAGATGGCCATCGCCGTCATCGCCGAGGTGGATGCCTCGGTGCCGGTGGTTCCGGTGCGGGCGACGCGGGGCAAGTATCTCCGGGCCGAGCCGGTCTCGATCCTCTACGCCCAGGGCCGCATCCACCATGTGGGCAGCCTGCCGGCGCTCGAGGACGAGCTCTGCGATTTCGGCCCGGACGGCCTCTCCAGCGGCGCCTCGCCCGACCGCCTCGACGCCCTGGTCTGGGCGCTCACCCACCTGATGCTGGGGCAGAGGTCGGAGCCCCGGATCAGGCGGATGTGAGCGGCGCGTGTCCTATGAGCGCGCGGCCCGGCCGGGGGACGGCATCGCGGCGACGGTCCGGTCGGGCTCCAGTGTCAGGCCCGAGATTCGCCTGAGACCCGCCACCGCGCCACTGTCGATGGACCCGCTGACGATGCCCAAGTCTTCGTAGGCCGCATGCACGACCAGGCCGAGCCCCTCGGCCTCCTTCAGGATGGCCTGGAAACGATCCGGGTCACTCACCGACATATTCAGCGCGACCTGAGTCATCGGATTACTCCTCGTGTCCGGGCCGCCGTCTCGAAGGGGCTCGTCACACGTGCGAATATAGGCTTCGGCCGACCGTTACGCGAGTGGCGCCTGGATCAGGCCGGCACCGACATCCTTGCTGTCGGCGGACAAGGGCTTGGCCCGCTGCATCAGGTACGCCCAGAGGGAGCGACCCCGTGCCGATGGCGCGGATTCCGAGAAGAGCGCGGCAATGCCCGCCGCGTGAGGCGCGGCCATGCTGGTTCCGTCGAGCGCCTTGTAGAAGTCGGGAGAGGGCCAACTCGACATGACATCCATCCCCGGGGCAGCAAGGTCGATCTTGCCGCCGCCAGGATTGAGACCGGCATTCGAGAACCAGGCAATCTTCAGACTGCGATCCACCGCAGCGACGGAGAAGATGTCGGGGCAATTGGCCGGATGACTGACGGGATTGATCTTCCCCCGGGCGCGATCGCTGTCGTTGCCCGCGGCCGCGACGATCAGCGAGCCCTTGGCCAGCGCCCGCGCGGCAATCTGCTGAAAGACCGCCGAATAGGCCTGCCCACGTTCGACGGCGCTGCCCAGGGACAGCGAGATGACCTCGCAATCATGGGACAGAGCCCATTGGAGGCCGGCGATGATGCCGGCATCCGTGCCGCGTCCGCTATTGTCGAGAACCTTGCCGACATAGAGGTCGGCATCGTAGGCGATGCCATAGCGTGGCAGGTGTTGGGGCCTGCGCGCACCGACCGCCAGTCCGCAGCAATGGGTCCCGTGGCCGTTGCCGTCCTGAACTCCCTGGCCGGCGATGAAGGACTGCGAAACGATGGTCCGGCCGGTGAAATCCGGATGGGTCAGGTCGAGCCCCGTATCGAGGACGGCGATCTTGATGCCGCGTCCCGTGAAGCGGCTGTCGGGGACGCGTGTCGCCTGCAACCCCCAGGACAACTGACTTTCGTCATAGGCGATGTCCTGCATCCGGGTGCCGAGGCCGCCGCCGCCCGGCTCGGCGCCCGTCATCGTGTCGTAGAGGTGATTGACGGCATCGCGATACCCGCGAAGGTAATCCAGATCCACGGTTCCATAGGTGTGGACGTAGCGCTCGGGCTCCATCAGATGCAGGGCCGACGATTGCGCGACGGCGGAATTGACGGCGGCGATCTGATCCGGCGGTGAGTTGACGACGGCGACTCCGAGTTCGTGAAAGACGATCCCCTCGCCCTCAGCGATGGAAATCTCGTCGATCTGAAGAGCTTCGGAACCTCCGATGCTCTGGAGCTTGAGCCCGGCCATGTCGTTGAGATGGCTCTGCGCGGCGTTCGCTTCATCGGACCCGAGCAAGATCAGGTAACGGCCCGTCAAACGCTCGATCGACCCGGCCATGGGATGGGAGGACACGATCGGCTGAATACCGGGTCCCGCGGATCTGGATTGCCCGCCCTGTGATCGTGACTTCGATCCGCGCCCCTTGCTCATGATTCCGCCTCCCCGAGATCGCCGCTCAAGCTCCGACAGGTCCCTCAAGGCCTTCGGGCGTCGGTGAGCGTCGCCGCATTTCGGGAACGATGCAACTCTAAATACGCGATGCAATTCTGAGTGAGGGCGCCTTGTCCATGCCGAACCTTCTCACCCGCCTCGCGCGGGCCACCTTCTCCGTGCCCGGCACCAAGGCGGCTCCGGTCTCCGGCATCGGCCTCGCCTTCTACGGCGAGGGCCGGGCGGTCTGGACGGCGCGGGATTTCGGGGCGCTGGCCCGCGAGGGCTTCCAGCGCAACGCCATCGTCCACCGGGCGGTGCGGCTGGTGGCGGAGGCCGCGGCCTCCCTGCCGCTGGTGCTGACGGACCGGCCGGAGCCGCATCCGCTCACGGCCCTCCTCGCCCGGCCCAATGCCCGCGAGGGCGGCGCGCGCCTGCTGGAGACGCTGTACGGCCATCTCATGGTCTCGGGGAACGCCTATCTCGAAGCGGTGAGCCTCGACGGCACCCCGCGCGAGCTGCACGCCCTGCGCCCGGACCGGATGCGGGTGGTGCCCGGCCCCGACGGCTGGCCCATCGCCTACGACTATAACGTGGGCGGACGCACCCTGCGCCACGACCAGCTCCGCGAGGGCGTGCCGCCGATCCTGCATCTCACCCTGTTCCACCCGGCGGACGACCATTACGGCCTCTCGCCGATGGAGGCGGCGGCCGTGGCGCTCGACATCCACAATGCCGCCGGGGCCTGGAACAAGGCGCTCCTCGACAATGCCGCGCGGCCCTCCGGCGCACTGGTCTACGCCACCTCCAACGGCGCGACCTTGAGCGAGGCGCAGTTCACGCGTCTCAAGGGCGAGCTCGAGGCCAATTACCAGGGGGCCGCCAATGCCGGCCGGCCCCTGCTGCTGGAGGGCGGCCTCGACTGGAAGCCGCTCTCGCTCTCGCCCAAGGACATGGATTTCGTGGAGGCCAAGGCGGCGGCCGCCCGCGAGATCGCCCTGGCCTTCGGCGTCCCGCCCCTGCTGCTGGGCCTGTCGGGCGACAACACCCACGCCAACTACGCCGAGGCCAACCGTGCCTTCTACCGCCAGACGGTGATCCCGCTGGCGCGCCGCACCGCCGAGAGCCTGGCGCAATGGTTGGAGCCCGCCTTCGGCCCCGCCCGGCTGGAACCCGATCTCGACGCGATCGAGGCGCTGGCACCGGAGCGGGAATCGCTCTGGCGCCGGGTGCAGGCGGCGGATTTCCTCACCGAGGCGGAGAAGCGCGAGGCGGTGGGCTACGGGGCGGCCACGCCGGCCTGATCAGTTCCAGCTGTGCAGGACGGTGCGCCAGCCGTCGCCCTGCCGCTCCAGCACGTTGACCCAGTTGCCTTCGAAGGCCTTCTTCGCGCCGCCCTCGCCGGGGCCGTTCATGGCCCAGCGGCCGGTGACGAGGAGCAGGTCGCCCTTCATCTGCGCCGACTTCACCTGGATCTCGGGGTCGTCGAACCCCTTCGCCTTCAGCCCGGCGAAGAACGCGCCGATCCCCTCGGCGCCGGACACGGCGGCCCCCTTCGGGATCACCATGGCATCGGTCGCGTAGAGCCCCTTGAGGCCATCCATGTCGCCGGAATTGTAGGTCTGGTCTCAGCGGGACGCCGCGGCCTGGGCTTCCGCGGTCGGATCGGCGGCCGATGCGACGGTCGGCAGAATCAGGCACAGCAGGACAGCAGGACAGCCGGACAGCCGGACAGCCGGACAGCCGGACAGCCGGACAGCCGTGCCGCGCAGCTTATTTGTCAGGCGCATGCCAGTCCCCACTTCGTGATTCGCATCGAGCCGGACGCGAATATTGTCTTTGCCCTGTGAATAGAGAAGCGAAAGCTCGATACGTATTCGCAATATTGGTCGATCATCCTGACCCGCATGCTGCAGATCGAGTGCCGCTTCGCGGGTGACGAGACATCCTCCGTCGCTGATGCATGGCGCGACGTGCTCCCTCTCCTTCCAGGAGAGGGGACCCGCGCGGCCCGCGAGATGTGTGGCCATCGCAGCCATCGCGGCGGAGGAGCGCGAGGCGGTGGGTCGTTAGGAGCGTTTCGCCCGAACGATGTCCGTGAGGATAAAATCGTCTCCCTTGGACAGCAGGGCCGCACCCTGTGCTTTCGCGCAGGCATAGGCGTGGCAATCGCCCATGTTGAGGGCCGCCGGATGCCGGCCTTCGCCGAAGCGCTCATAGGCTTCGGCGGCGAGTTCGAACTCGCGCCCGGCAATCGGAACGAGCCGGATGTTCGCTTCCTCGCAGGTGAGGCGCACCTGTTCGCGGGCTGCCTCGACGGTGAAGGCGTAGCTGCGCACGAGGCCGGCGATGGTTTCCCAGAGCGATAGCGCCGAACACACTCTGTCCGGATCGTCCTCCAGGACATCCGCGAGGGTATCGGCCTCCGCCTCGCCGGCGATGAGCGCGATCAGGGCGGAGGCATCGACGAAGAGAGTCATTCCCCGCTCAACTCGTCGAAGAAAGCCTTGTCGGCGGCCTGCCCCGTGGGCTTCGGCAGCGGATGGCGGGCACGCAAGGCGGCGAGGCGTTCGCGCAGCGGCACCGGTGGGCTCAGCCGGCCAAGTTCGGCCGTGACGGCCCGGCGCACGGCCTCGGACTTGGTCACGCCGGTCGCTTTCGCAAGCTTTGCCACGAGCCCCGCCGTCTCATCGTCCTCGATGTGGAGCGGCATGCGGGAATCCAGGGATAGCCTCGTCTCGAGGAGATGATCCCACTGCGTTCCACCCGTCATCCCCCTCGATCCGGAGCCCGCCATGGACGGCCATTTCACCGGCTATGCCAGCCTGTTCGGCGTGGCCGATCTCGGCAACGACGTGGTGTCGGCGGGAGCCTTCGCGGCGAGCCTCGGGCAGCGCGGGGCCGCCGGCGTGCGGATGCTGTTCCAGCACGATCCGGCCGAGCCGATCGGGCGCTGGCTCTCCCTGCGGGAGGATGCGCGCGGCCTGCGCGTCGAGGGGGTGATCAACCTCGCCGTCCAGCGCGGGCGCGAGGTCGACGCGCTGATGCGCGAGGGCGGCCTCGACGGGCTGTCCATCGGCTTTCGCACCCTGCGGTCGAGCCCTCAGCGCGGGGGCCTGCGCCGCCTCCTGGCGATCGACCTGTGGGAGATCTCCCTCGTCACCTTTCCCCTCCTGCCCGGGGCGCGCGCCGCGGTGCCGGAGGGGCCGGCGGCGCCGCTCGCCATGGAGCTGCGCGCCTTCGCCCGCCGGCTCGCCCCGCGTGGCTCGCCCTCCGCCCGGCCGGTCGTCGCGCGGACGGTCGCTGCCCTTTCCTCCTCCGTCCCACCCAAGAGGTTCGCATGATGCTCCAGCTTTCGCAGACCGCCGCTTCCGCCGCCCCGGAGACCAAGGCCGACCCGACCTTCCCCCTCGAGAACAAGGCGGCGCGCCCCGCCTCCGACGCCGAGGTGGGCGCGGCCATGGGCGAACTCTCCCGCGCCTTCGAGGCCTTCAAGGAGACCAACGACAGCCGCCTCGCCGAATTGGAGGGCCGCCGCCCGGGCGACGTCCTCACCGAGGAGAAGCTCGCCCGCATCGATGCGGCCCTCGACAGCGCCCGACACCGCCTCGACCGGCTGACCCTCGACGGGCGCCGTCCTCCCCTGGGCGGGGACGGGCCGGCTCGTCCGGACCCGGCTTCCGTCGAGCACAAGGCCGCCTTCGACCTCTATGTCCGCGCCGGGGAGAGCGGCGGCCTCAAGCGCCTGGAGGAGAAGGCGCTCTCGGCCGGCTCGGGCCCCGATGGCGGCTATCTCGTGCCGCAGACGGTGGAACGCGACGTGCTGCGGCGCCTCGCCAACCTCTCGCCGATCCGGGCGCTCGCCACCGTGCGCACCATCTCCGGCGGGCTCTACAAGCGCGCCGTCTCCACCACCGATGCCGTCTCGGGCTGGGTCGCCGAGACCGCGGCGCGGCCCCAGACCGACGCACCGGCCCTTTCCGAGCTGAGCTTCCCGGCCATGGAACTCTACGCCATGCCGGCGGCGACCCAGACGCTCCTCGACGATGCCATCGTCGATATCGATGCCTGGCTCGCCGACGAGGTCGAGACCGCCTTCGCCGAGCAGGAGAGCGTGGCTTTCGTCACCGGCAACGGCATCAGCCGCCCGCGCGGCTTCCTCGCCGTGGACAATGTGGCGAATTCGGCCTGGGTGCCGGGCAAGCTCGGCTTCGTCGGCACCGGTGCGGCCGGGGCCTTCCCCACCGCCAACCCGTCGGACGTGCTGTTCGACCTCGTCTATGCGTTGCGCGCCGGCTACCGCCAGAACGCCAGCTTCGTGATGAACCGCAAGGTCCAGAGCACGATCCGCAAGATGAAGGACGCCGACGGCAACTACCTGTGGCAGCCGCCGCTCTCGGCCGACCGGGTCGCGACCCTGCTCGGCTTCCCCGTGGCGGAGGCCGAGGCGATGCCGGATGCGGCGGCCAGCAGCCTCTCGATCGCCTTCGGCGACTTCAAGCGCGGCTACCTGATCGTGGACCGTGCCGGCCTGCGGGTCCTGCGCGACCCCTATTCCGCCAAGCCCTACGTGCTGTTCTACACGACCAAGCGCGTGGGCGGCGGCGTGCAGGATTTCGACGCGATCAAGCTGCTGAAATTCGCGTGAGATGCGATCGCCTCCGGGACTCCGTCCCGGGGGCGGCTCCCCGCACCGGCGCAGAACCTGACGTATGGCGAGGCCCACCACCGGTTGTGGATTTCAGGGTACAACTCCTGGATTTCAACGCATCGCTGTGCCCGTTCAGGGAGGAAGGCCTTCTCAGTTCGCACGATTGCCCTAGAAATAAATCTCAGGTTGATTTTTTGGGACGACGAGCATGGCCGAACTGTGCTGGATGCCCTCGACCTCGAAGTCTACACCCCTGACGCAGGAGCGTGACATGGTTGCCTCGCGTGACAAACTGCTAGCGTCCCAGCCGGCTGCCGTGGCGGCCAAGGAAGCCTTCGTGGCCGAGTACATCACGGGCCGGGTCGATTGCTCCGTGGGGTTGGGCGTGAACCAGAACGGCGACGACTGGACCATGAAGGTCTTCGCGCACTCCCCGGCCGCGGCCCGGGAGCTACCCCATCATTTCCGCGACTTCGATGTCGAGGTTCAGGTGACGGGCCCCGCCGTCGCCTACGAGTAGGGGCGCGTCGGTCGGATGCGGCGCCTCAGCGCCGTCCCGGCCGCGCCATCCAGTCGGACCGGTTGGAGCGGCGGAAGCCGCCGGTGGCGTCGCCCGACTGGAGCTGTGCCATCTCGGCGGCGCGCGACGTGATCCAGCTCGCATGCTCGCCGATGGGCGTCACCGCCGTGAAGCCGCCGCAGGCGGTGCGGGCGCGCTTGTCCTGGCGCATGGCCCCGCTCGACCAGCTGACCACGCCGACGATCTGGTAGCCGCCGGGGCCGCCGCGCAGGATCGGCCCGCCGGAATCGCCGAGGCAGGCGCCGGCGCCCGCCGTCTCCGCGAGCTTGCGCCGGTCGGTCACCACCGTGACGGTGTTGGCCACCTGGAGCGAGCCGATGGAAACCAGATGCGCCTGGCGCAGGGTGCGGGCGGTGTTGCGGCGGTTCTCGGCCACCACGCCGAAGCCGGCGATGTCCACCGCCTCTCCGGTGCCGATGGTGCCGCCGCCGCGCGGGTCGAGGGGCTGGAAGTCGGCGCCCAGGGGCTCGGACAGCTTGATCAGGGCGAGGTCGATGCCCGGCTGGTCCTCGGGCGTGGTGCCGGGCACGAAATCGGGATGCATCGACGCCGCGATGGCGAGGATGCGGCGCTGGCGGAACGAGCGGTCGACGGCGATCACGCTGTAACCGGCCTGATGCATCACGCAATGGGCGGCGGTGAGGACGAGATCGGGACCGATGAGCGTGCCCGAGCAGATCTCGCCCTGGGTGCTCTCGATGCGGACCACCGAGGCGCGCAGGCCGTTGGGATCGCGCGAGACTTCGCCGTTGATGACGGCCAGCGCCGGCGCCGGAATCAGTCCGACCAAAGCCGTGACGACGGCCCTGCGGAGCGCGGTCGCGAACATCGTGTCTCTCCCGCGCCCGGCCTGAACCCCGGACGTCCCTAAAATCGAACCTAGCCTAAGGCAATGACCCGGCCAAGCTCCGGGTTCCGTCGCCGCGTCACGGGGCCGACCAGCGGGCCGAGATCCCCCAGCCCGCGAGCGTCCGGTCGATCCAGTCGCGCTGCGGTCCGAGCAGGATGCCCTGCGAGATGCCGGTACAGGCGCCGCTTCCGACCCACGCGGAGACGGCGAGCGGCACGGTGCCGGGTGCGGCCGAGATCGGCCCGCCGGAATCGCCCTGGCAAGCACCTGACACCTCGCCGGACTTTCCGCCGGACGGCTTCATCCACACGAGAACCCGGCTCTGTCCGTAAGGCTCGACCACCGGCAGCGTGGCGCTGCGGAAGGTGCCGGTGCTGCGCGCCTCGCCGGGCTTCGACACACCGTAGCCGGCGAGAATCAGGGTCTCGCCGGCGCGCGGCATCGCATCGCTCAACGGGGTCGGCCGGAAGCGGGCGGGCAGCGGCGTCGCGGTGCGGACGAGGGCCAGATCGATGGAACGCCGGCGGCCGGCGATGGCGCCGGCATCGTAGCCGGGATGGATGGCGCGCGATGCGAGGTCGAGCAGCACCGGCTGACCGGCCTCGTCGCGGAAATGCACCCGGTGCTCGGTCCCCGCCTTGCGCGCGCCGCCCGCCACGCAATGGGCCGCCGTCAGCACCGCGTCCTGCGCCACGACGATCCCGCTGCACACGCCGCCATTCGACGACAGCACCATCACGGCCGAGGCGGCCGATTCCGGCGCGTCGCGCCCGCCGACCACGGCGCAGGCGGGCGCGGCGGCGAGCCCGAGCATCAGCGCCAGCCCGGTCGAACGTCCGTCGAGAGCCATTCCGCCTGTTCCTCTCCACCTCCCCACCCGGAGACGACGATGATCCCGATACGCGTCGACGCCGCCATCGTCGAGCCGGTCAGCCTGGCCGACATGCGCCGCCACCTGCGGCTCGACCCCGACAATACCGACGAGGACGCGCTGGTGGAGAGCCTGATCGCCTCGGCCCGCGCCATGGTCGAGCTGGCGACGCGGCGCGTCCTGGCGCCCGGGCGCTATCGGCTGATGCTCACCGCCTGGCCCGCGGACTCCGTCGTGCCCCTGCCGCTGAGCCCCGTCGTCGCCCTGGCGAGTGCCGGCTCGGTGGATGCGACGGGCGTCGTGACCGCCTTCGATTCCGGCCTCGTCCGGCTCGGCCCGGATACCGTCGAGGCGCCGGCGCTCGTCGTCTCGCCCGCCCTTCCCTCCCTCTCCCAGGCGGCGGCCCTCATCGAGGTCGATGCCGGCCATGGCGGCGCGGGTCCGCCCGTGCCGCCGGGACTCGCCCAGGCGATCCGGCTCCTCGCGGCCCATGGATTCGAGCATCGCGGCGACCTGCCCGTCGCCCTTCCGCCGGTGGTGGAGGCGCTGATCGCGCCGCACCGCCGGATCCGCCTTTGATCCTCGATCCCCGGAGCTCCGCCATGACGCACCCGCCCATCGGCGCGCGGCGCCGCCGCTACGTGCTCGAACGCTTCGTCGACGACCCGGACGGGTTCGGCGGGTATCTGCGCCGCTACGTCGCCGGCCCGCTCCTGTGGGGGACCCTCGACGGGACGGGCCAGTCCGAGCGTGCGCGCGGCGGCCGCTCGGATGCGGTGGCGACCCATCGCATCCGCATCGCCTACCGGGCCGACGTGACGCCGTCCATGCGGCTCGTCTCCGGCCCGCGCCGCTTCGCGATCCGCGCGGCGGGAGACCCCGACGG
Source organism: Methylobacterium marchantiae (assembly GCF_042679825.1). Lineage (NCBI taxonomy): Bacteria > Pseudomonadati > Pseudomonadota > Alphaproteobacteria > Hyphomicrobiales > Methylobacteriaceae > Methylobacterium > Methylobacterium marchantiae. The sequence goes on from NZ_JBHTND010000010.1 coordinate 75,828, forward strand.
GCGCGGGCGCGACCTCGTCTGCGAGGTCGAGGAACTGATCGAGGCCGGAGCGGGGGCGACGTCATGAGCGAGGCCCTGTCCCTTCCCGCCAATCCGCTCCTGGCGCTACGGGCGGCCATCCTCGCCGCCCTCGGCGAGGATGCCGAACTCGGCCGGCTGATGGGCGGCCATGTCCGCATCCACGACGAGCCGCCGCGCGGCGCCGCGCCGGTCTACGCCCTGTTCGGCCCCTCGGAGATGCGCGACGATTCCGTCGACGGCGCGCTCCGCCATACCCATCGCCTCGGGCTGATCCTGTTCGGGAAGCCCGGTTCCGGCCGCAGCGCCATCGAGGCCGCCGGCCGCGCCGCCGCGCTCCTGCACGAGGCGCTCCTGGCACCCGCCGGCCATGCCCTCTCGCTCCTGAGGGTCGAGGCGCTGTCGTCCCAGCGTGACGAGCGCAGCGGCGAGACCCGCGCCACCCTCACCCTCCAGGCCGTCACCGAGCGGCTGCCGACCTCCTGAGCGGGTTCGCGTCTTTGAAACGACGCAGGTTTTGTTGCGCAGAACCGGCGACCACCTTTGCGAAACCTGCTTCAAGGAGCGACCCCATGAGTGCCCAGAAAGGCAAGGACCTCCTCATCCGGATCAGCGAGGGGGCGGGTTTCACGGCGGTGGCCGGCCTGCGCGCGCGGCAGCTCGCCTTCAATGCCGAGACCGTCGACGTGACCTCCGCCGATTCCGTCGGGCGCTGGCGTGAGCTGCTGGCCGGGGCCGGGGTGCGCCGGGCCGCGGTCTCGGGGTCCGGCGTCTTCCGGGACGAGGCCTCCGATGCGCGGCTGCGCCAGATGTTCTTCGACGGCATCATCGACACGCTGCAGATCGTGGTGCCCGCCTTCGGCACGATCCAGGGCCCGTTCCAGATCACCAGCCTGGAATATCGCGGCGACCATGCCGGCGAGGTGACCTTCGACATGGCCCTCGACTCGGCCGGCCCCCTCACCTTCGCGAGCCTGTGATGGCGAACCGCAGGCGCGGAGAGGTCTCCGTCGCGATCGGCGACCGGCGCTACACCCTGTGCCTCACCCTCGGAGCCCTGGCGGAGCTGGAAGCGGCCCTCGGCGCCTCCGACCTCACCGGCCTCGCCGCGCGGTTCGCGCAGGGGCAGCTCGCCAGCCGCGACCTCATCGCGCTCCTCGGCGCGACCCTGCGCGGCGGCGGCCACGACCTCGACGACGAGGCGGTGGCGCGGCTGCCGCTCTCGGGCGGGATCGAGCCGATCGCCACGGCCCTCGGCGAAGCGCTCGCGGCCGCCTTCGGGGCCGACTCGCCGGACCCTTGAATCCCACGGGCGGGCCTGCGCCGGAGGCCTCCTCCGCCTTCCCGTGGGACGAGGCGATGGCGCTGGGCCTGGGCATCCTGCGCTGGAGCCCGCGCGATTTCTGGGCGGCGACGCCCCGCGAATTGATCGCCGCCACCGGTCGAGAGGGTCGACGCGACGCGACCCGTGCCGCCGACCTGCGGAGGCTGATGGATGCCTATCCAGATCCGTCGTGACGTCCCCCTTCCCGGCCGCCTGCAGCGAAGCGAAAGGTGAGCCGGGACCCGGCACGAGAAGCGCCGCGAAGGCGGCTCGTGCCGGGCGGTGCCACGGATGCTTCGCGACTTCCTCGGATGGGCCCCGGATCGCCCTCCGCTTCGCTCCGGGCGTCCGGGGACTCGGGAAGGGTGGATGCCAAAGCCCAACCCGTGAGACAGGCCCCCCTTCCCGGCCGCCTGCAGCGAAGCGGAAGGTGAGCCGGGACCCAGCACGACGAGCGCCGCGAAAGCGGCTCGTGCCGGGCGGTGCCACGGATGCTTCGCGACTTCCTCGGATGGGCCCCGGATCGCCCTCCGCTTCGCTCCGGGCGTCCGGGGACTCGGGAGGGTGGATGCCAAAGCCCAACCCGTGAGACAGCCCCCCCTTCCCGGCCGCCTGCAGCGAAGCGGAAGGTGAGCCGGGACCCAGCACGACGAGCGCCGCGAAAGCGGCTCGTGCCGGGCGGCGCCACGGATGCTTCGCGGCTTCCTGGGATGGGCCCCGGACCGTCCTCCGCTGCGCTCCGGGCGTCCGGGGACTCGGGAGGGTGGATGCCAAAGCCCGATCCGTGAGACAGGCCCCCCTTCCCGGACGCCTGCAGCGAAGCGGAAGGTGAGCCGGGACCCGGCACGACGAGCGCCGCGAAAGCGGCTCGTGCCGGGCGGTGCCACGGATGCTTCGCGACTTCCTCGGATGGACCCCGGATCGTCCTCCGCTGCGCTCCGGGCGTCTGGGGACTCGGGAGGGTGGATGCCAAAGCCCAACCCGTGAGACAGCCCCCCCTTCCCGGCCGCCTGCAGCGAAGCGGAAGGTGAGCCGGGACCCAGCACGA
>NZ_JBHTND010000010.1:78313-141605 GCF_042679825.1 Methylobacterium marchantiae
AGGTGAGCCGGGACCCGGCACGACGAGCGCCGCGAAAGCGGCTCGTGCCGGGCGGTGCCACGGATGCTTCGCGACTTCCTCGGATGGACCCCGGATCGCCCTCCGCTTCGCTCCGGGCGTCCGGGGACTCGGGAGGGTGGATGCAGAACCGATCATCGAGGAGACCCCCATGGCCGACACCGAGATCGACCGCGCCGCCGCCGCGCGGGCCAGTCAGCTGAGCATGCTGGACCGACTGGCCCAGAAATTCGGCGACAGCCTGAGCAAGGCCTTCACCAGCAATGTCGGCGCGGCCAAGCAGCTCGAAGGGGCGCTGAGCTCCCTCGTGTCCAAGCTCGCCGGCATGGCGGGCAAGGCCCTGTTCGACCCGGTGAAGGGCGGGATCGACTCCCTGGTGAGGAGCCTGATCGGTTCCGGCGCATCGAGCGCGACCTTCGCCAAGGGCGGCGTGTTCTCCGGCGGCCGGGTGCGCCCCTTCGCCGGCGGCGGCGTGGTGGCCGCGCCCACCTACTTCCCCATGCGCGACGGGACGGGCCTGATGGGCGAGGCCGGGCCGGAGGCGATCCTGCCGCTGGCACGCGGCAGCGACGGCCGGCTCGGCGTCGCGGGGGGTGCCTCGGGGCGGCCGGTCTCCGTCACCGTGAACATCGCGACGCCGGATGCGGAGAGCTTCCGCCGCTCGGAGGCGCAGGTGGCCGCCGCCCTCGCCCGGGCCGTGTCCCGCGGCCGCCGCGCGTCCTGACCACCATTCAAGGAGGCCCGCGATGGCCGGCGATTTCCACGAGGTCCGCTTTCCCCTCGACGTGGCCCTGCGCGGCAGCGGCGGGCCGAGCCGGCTCACCGAGATCGTGACGCTCGCCTCCGGGCGCGAGCACCGCAACAGCCGCTGGGCGGATTCGCGCCGGCGCTACGATGCGGGTTTCGGCATCCGCACCCTCGACGCCCTGCATGCGGTGCTCGCCTTCTTCGAGGAGCGGCGCGGGCGCCTCTACGGCTTTCGCTACCGCGACAGGATCGACCATCGCTCCGGGCCTCCGTCCCAGGCTGTCGGGCCGGGGGACCAGCTTCTCGGCCTCGGCGACGGCACGACGCGGGTGTTTCCGCTGGCCAAGACCTACGGCACCGGGCCGCTGCCCTACCGCCGGCCCATCGCCAAGCCGGTGGCCGAGACCGTACGCGTGGCGGTGGCGGGTGCGGAGCTTCCGCCCGCGGCCTTCGCCTGCGACGGCACTACCGGCCTCGTCACCCTCGCGGTGGCGCCCGCCATCGGGGCGGCGGTGACGGCGGGGTTCTGGTTCGACGTTCCCGTCCGCTTCGATACCGACGACCTCAGCGTGGACCTCTCGGCCTTCACGGCGGGCGAGATCCCGACCGTGCCCCTCATCGAGATCGTACCCTGACCGGAGCCTGGACGCATGCGCGACATCCCGCCCGCCCTCGCCGCGCATCTCGCCGGCGGGTCCACCACCCTGTGCCATTGCTGGTCGCTGACCCGGCGCGACGGCCTCACCCTCGGCTTCACCGACCATGACCGCGACCTCACCTTCTCCGGCATCGGCTTCGCCGCCCGCTCGGGGCTGGAGGCCGCCGAGGCGAGCGCGGAGCTCGGCTTCGCGGTGGGCGGCGGCGAGGTGGCCGGGGCGCTGACCTCCCTCGGCATCGCGGAAGAGGACGTGGCGGGCGGGCTCTACGATGCCGCCACCGTCGAGACCTGGCTCGTCGACTGGACCGATCCGGCGACCCGCCTCCTCCTCGATATCGGCACGATCGGCGAGGTCCGCCGGGCCGGCAGCGCCTTCGTCGCGGAGCTGCGCGGATTGATGGACCACCTCGACGAGGAGCGCGGCCGGACCTTTCGCGCCACCTGCGATGCCGATCTCGGCGACGCGCGCTGCCGCGTCGACCTCACCGATCCGCGCTACCGCACCACCGGGACCGTCCTCGCGCCGACCGCGCCGGGGGAGATGCTGGCGGCCCTGGCGGGCGCCTTCGCGGACGGCACCTTCACCGGCGGGCGCCTCACTTGGATTACAGGGGCCAATGCCGGGTTCGCCAACGACATCCGGGCCCAGCGGCCGGGCGACGGCGGCACCCGGATCGCGCTCTGGCAGGAGCCGCCCCGCGCCATCGCCGCAGGGGACGCGTTCGGCCTGAAGGCGGGCTGCGACAAGCGCTTCTCCACCTGCGCCGGCACCTTCGCCAACGCCCCCAACTTCCAGGGCTTCCCGCACATGCCGGGCAACGACTTCGTCATCCGCAGCATCGGCGGCTCGGGTGCGCCCCTCGACGGCGGCAGCCTGTTCCGTTGAGCCGACCAAAGGAGGTCGCGATGCTGGATTTGCAGCACATCGTCGCCGAGGCGCGGGGCTGGATCGGCACGCCCTACCGGCATCAGGCCTCGCTCAAGGGCGTCGGCTGCGACTGTCTCGGCCTCGTGCGCGGGGTCTGGCGCGAGTTCCTGGGGCCTGAGCCCGAAACCGCTCCGCCCTATTCGGCGTCCTGGGCGGAATCGGCGGCCCATGGCGCCGACCCGATGGCGGAAGCGGCCCGGCGCCACCTCGTCGCCATGCCGGCTCTTTCGGAGATCTACGAGCCGGCGGCGGGCGAGGTCCTGCTGTTCGCCTTCCGCCTGCATTTGCCGGCAAAGCATTGCGCCATCGCCTGCGGCGGCGGGACGATGATCCACGCCCATGACGGCGCGGCGGTGACGGAGGTCGCCGTGACGCGGTGGTGGCGCCGGCACATGGTGCATGTGTTCCGGTTTCCGGATGTCCCGGTTCAGGAGTGCGGCAGGACCGTGAGCTTCACGCCGAGCCCATCCATGACCTTGCGGACGGTCTCGTAGCGGAGCTTCGAGCCGGGCGAGAACGCCTTGTAGAGACTCTCCCGGCCAAGCCCGGAATCCTTGGCGATCTGCGTCATGCCCCGCGCCTTGGCCACATCGCCGAGAGCCGCCAGAAACACTTGAGGATCCGGATCTTCGAGGGCGGCGGCGAGATACTCGGCGATCGCCTCGTCGGTGCCGAGATACTCCGAAGCATCGAAGGGCGTGAACTCCGTCATGGCGTGCTCCGATCAAGCATGGAGAGCATTGTGATGGCGTCTTGAATATCCCGAGACTGGCTCGCCTTGTCGCCGCCTTTAAGCAGCAGGTAAACGGTCTCGCCTCGGCGCGCATAATAGATCCGGTAGCCCGGACCGTAATGGATGCGCATCTCGAAGACACCGCTCCCGACAGACCTGGTATCTCCAAAATTGTCATAGCTCGCCGATCGTAGGCGGGCAGCAATTCGGGCCTTCGCGCGCTCGTCGCGCAGGCCCTTCAGCCAAACCTTGAATCGGTCCGAAAGCAGGATCGTCGGCATACGAACTTGTATCCAGTCGGATACGAACTCTCAAGCCCGCGGCACGGTCCGCCTCGCGCCATCCTCGCCTCGAAGAAACATCCCCCTCCCTCTCGGAGCCCTTCCGCATGGCCACGCTCATCCTGCAGACGGCCGGGGCGGCTCTCGGGACCGCGCTCGGCGGCCCCATCGGCGGGGCCGTGCTCAGCACGCTCGGCGCCATGGCCGGCGGGGCGATCGACAGCGCCCTGTTCGGTTCGCGCGCCGGGCCGCGCTTCGTCGAAGGCCCGCGCCTCACCGACATCGCCGGGCTCGCCTCCACCGAGGGCGAGCCGATCAAGCGGGTCTATGGCCGCGCCAGGGTCGGCGGCACGCTGATCTGGGCGACGCGCCCCCTGGAAGTGGCCAATACCAGCGTCCAGCGCGCCGCGTCCGGGGGCAAGGGCGGCTCCGGTCAGAAGACCGTGACCACGACCTATGCCTATTTCGTCGATCTCGCGGTGGGCCTGTGCGCGGGCGAGGTGGCGCATATCCGCCGGGTCTGGGCGGATGGGCGCGAGATCGACCTCACCACCCTGAACGTTCGCCTGCACCGGGGCGGCGCCGACCAGGCGCCCGATCCGCTGATCGTCGCCAAGGAGGGAGCGGACAGGGCACCGGCCTATCGCGGCCTCGCCTACGTGGTGTTCGAGCGTCTGGCGCTGGCCGATTTCGGCAACCGGGTGCCGCAGCTCGCCTTCGAGGTGATCCGCCCCGTGGAGGGGCTCGCGGGCATGATCCGTGCGGTCTGCCTCATCCCCGGCTCCACCGAGTTCGGCCTCGATCCCCGCACCGTCACCGAGGATGCGGGGTTCGGGACCACGCGGGCGGCCAACCGGTTCCAGTTCCAGGGTGCGAGCGACGTCACCGCCTCCCTCGACGCCCTCCAGGCCCTGTGCCCGCGCCTCACCCGCGTGTCGGTGGTGGCGAGCTGGTTCGGCAGCGACCTGCGCGCCGGCCAGTGCACGGTCACCCCCAAGGTCGACCAGCCGAAGAAGACGACCCTCGGCGATACCTGGAGCGTCGCCGGATTGACCCGCGATCGGGTGGAGACGGTCTCGACGGCGCCGGCCGGGGGCGCCGCCTATGGCGGCACGCCCTCCGATACGGGGCTCGGCCGCCTCGTCGCCGAGCTGCGCCGGCGCGGTCTCGAGGTCGTGCTCTATCCGTTCGTGATGATGGACGTGCCCGCCGGCAACACCCTGCCCGATCCGCGCGATGCGGGCGCCAGCCGCCAGCCGCCCTATCCCTGGCGCGGACGCATCACCTGCATGCCGGCCCCCGGCCAGCCGGGCAGCCCGGACGGAACCGCCGCCGCGGCTGCGCAGATCGCGGCCTTCTTCGAGGGCCCTGACGGCTACCGCCGCTTCCTCCTGCATTACGCCGACCTCGCCGCCGGATGGGCGGCCGAGGGACATCCGCTCTCCGGCTTCATCATCGGCAGCGAGTTCCCGAGCCTCACCCGCGTGCGGGGCGGGGACGGGCGCTATCCGGCGGTGGAGGCGTTCCGATCCCTGGCGCAGGAGGTGCGCGCCCGCCTCGGGGCCGGCGTGGCCCTGGTCTACGCGGCCGACTGGACCGAGTACGGCGCCCATGTCCGCGACGGCGGCGCGACCGTGCGGTTTCCCCTCGACGCGCTGTTCGCCGATCCGGCCATCGCGGCGGTCGGCATCGATTACTACCCGCCGATCAGCGACTGGCGCGACGGCGCGAGCCATGCCGACCTCGCCGAGACCGACAGCCTCTACGACACGGCCTATCTGAAACGCCGCCTCGGCGCCGGTGAGGCGTTCGACTGGTACTATGCCGGCGACGCCGAACGGCGGGCGCAGGTGCGAACCCCCATCACCGACGGCGCCGCGGCCAAGCCCTGGATCTACCGGGCCAAGGACCTCGTCTCGTGGTGGTCGAACCCGCATCGGGAGCGCGACGACGGGATCGAGACCGGCACGACGGCGTGGATTCCCCGATCGAAGCCGATCTGGCTCACCGAGATCGGCGTCCCGGCCGTGGACCGGGGAACCAACGGGCCGAACGTGTTCCCCGACCCGAAATCCTCGGAGAACGCGGCCCCGCCCTTCTCCGGCAATTTTCGCGATGATCTGATCCAGGCGCGCGGCCTCACCGCCATCCTCACCCGCTTCGATAACGCCCTGCCCGGTCACGAGCCGGCTCATAACCCGGTCTCGCCCCTCTATGGCGGCCCGATGGTGGCCCCGTCCTCGATCTTCGTGTGGTGCTGGGACGCGCGGCCCTTCCCGGCCTTCCCGGATTTCGACACCGTCTGGGCCGATGCCGAGAACTGGTCCCTGGGTCATTGGATCACAGGACGGATCGAGGGCCTGGAGCTCGACCGGCTGATCCGGGCGATCCTGGCCGATCTCGGCATCGCCGCGCCCGCCCGGATCATCGCCGATGCCTGGCTCGACGGCTACGTCATCGACCGGCCGATGTCCGCGCGCGCGGCTCTCGAGCCCCTCGCCCAGGTCTACGGGCTCGACGTCTCGGCCGTGGGCGGCAGGCTCGATATCCTCGGCCCCCGCCGCGAGAACCCGGTCGCCCTCGCGTCCGGCGATCTCGTGCTCGCCGAGCGGAGCCAAGCGCCGCTGAGCCTCGTCCGCGCCGAGGAATCCGAGTTGCCGCGCGCGCTCACCCTCGCCTTCTGCGACGGCGAGAGCGCCGATTACCGGACCGCCACCGCATCGGCGATCCGCCCCACCGGCCTGAGGCGGCGCGAGAGCCGTGCCGACGCCCCCATCGTGACCCGCAGGGAGAGCGCGGAGTCCCTCGCCGAAGCGCTCCTCGACAGCGCGATCGCCGGACGCGACAGCGCCACCTTCCGGTTGAGCCCGCGCCGGATCGACCTCTCGCCCGGCGACCTCCTGTCCCTGCCCGGCGCCCGGCAGCCCCATCGGATCGTGCGCATCGCCGACAGCGCCGGCGGCCGGCGCGTCGAAACGCGCGCCGTCCCGGTCCACGGTTCCCGGCCGGGCGCCTCTCGCGGCCGCGACGACAGGGGATACAGGCCGCCGCCCTCCATGGCCGGGCGGCCCTTCGCCTGCGTCCTCGACCTGCCCGTCGACAGGGGCAGCCCGACGATCCTGCAATACCTCGCCGTCTCGGCCGATCCCTGGCCCGGCGAGGCGGCGATCTGGCGCTCGGCCGGCACGGACGGCCCCCTCGGCCTGCACCGCATCGTCGATTATCCCGCCTGTCTCGGCGAGACCCTCGGCCTCCTGCCGCCCGGGCCGCTCTGGCGCTTCGACCGGGGGACCCGGCTCGACGTGCGCCTGCGCCATGCCGGCGCCCTGTCCTCCATCGAGGAGAGCGCCGTGCTCGCCGGCGGCAACCTGTTCGCCCTCCGGGATGCGGATGGCGCGGTCGAGATCATCGGCGCGGCGAGCGCCGAACTGATCGGCCCCGGCACCTATCGCCTCGGCCGGCTGCTGCGCGGCCTCATGGGGAGCGAAGATCTCGCCGCGCGCGAGAATCCGGCCGGCTGCCTCGTCGTGCGTCTCGACGACGGGGCGGTCGTGCCCCTGGTGGACCGGCTCGACGAGGCCGGCCGGCCCTTCCGCTACAGGATCGGGCCGGCCGCCCGCGATCCTGGCGATCAGAGCTACCTGGAACTGCAGGCGAGTGCCGGCCTCCTGCCGCTCCTGCCGCTGTCACCCGTGCATCTGGCCGCGCGGCGCGAGGCCGGCGGGATCAGACTGTCCTGGCTCCGCCGGGCGAGGCGGGACGCGGATGGCTGGGAGGCGGCGGACATCCCGCAGGACGAGGCCGGCGAGACCTACCTCGTCGAGATCCACGGGCCGGGCGGCGCGATCCTGCGCAGCGTCCGGACGAGCGAGCCGGCCCTCCTCTACGCCGCCGACGACGAGGCCGCCGATTTCGGCACGCGGCGGACCCTCATCGAGGTGAGCGTCGCCCAGGTCGGGACCGTCGCCGGTCGAGGTCCGAGCCGACGCACCATCCTGCCCGTCCGCTTCGCCTGAACGACCCGAGACCCGAGACCCGAGACCCGAGACCCGGAGCTTCCGCCATGTCCGAGACGACAGCCAACCTCGCCCTGCCGCTGATCGCGGCGGCGCAGGCGGGAAAACACGTCACCCACAACGAGGCCCTGGCGGTCCTCGATACGATCGTGCAGCTCGCCTGCCTCGACAAGGACCTCACGGCCCCTCCGCCCTCCCCCGTCGAGGGAGCGCGCTACCTGATCGCCGACGCGTCGCCCACCGGCGCCTGGACGGGCCTCGCCGGGCGCATCGTCCATTTCCATGACGGGGTCTGGGACGGGATCGCGCCGAAGGCCGGGTGGATCGCCTATCTGGCGGACGAGGACGCCTTCTACCGTTTCGACGGCACCGCCTGGAGCACCCTCTCCCGGACCCTCTCGACGCTGCAGGATCTCGGCCTCCTCGGCCTCGGGACGGGGGCGGATGCGGAGAATCCGTTCGCGGCCAAGCTCAACACGGCGCTCTGGACCGCGCGCGGCACGAGCGAGGGCGGCAGCGGCGACCTGCGATTGGCCCTGAACAAGGCGGCCACGGAAAACGTCCTGTCGCTGCTCCTGCAGACGGGGTTCTCGGCCCGCGCCGAGATCGGCCTCCTCGGCGACGACAGCCTGACGGCCAAGGTCTCGGCCGACGGCACCGGCTGGGCCCATGCCTGGAGGGTCCTGCCGAACAACGGCTATGTCGGGTTCGGCTCGGCCGCCGCGCCCGGCGGTCCGCTTCCTGTCGCCCCGATCTTCGTGTCGGGCTCGATGACCGGCGCGCTGCTCCAGCTGGAGAATTACAGCGGCTCCTCGTCCGCCGTGGTCAACATCACGGCACGGATCGCTCGCGGCACCCCGGCCGCCCCCACCGGCATTCTCGCCGGAGACCGGTTCTTCGGGTTCTTCGGCCGTGGCTGCCTGGCGACAGGGGGATTTTCGGGCAACGCGGTCACCTTCAACGGCGTCGCCGAGGAGGATTTCACCGCCACCGCGCAGGGCACGCTCGTGGATTTCCAGACGACGGAGATCGGCACGGTGACGCGTCGCTCGGTGGTCAAGTTCAGGGGAAACGGCGCTCTCGAACTCGTCGCCCGCGCCGGCACGCCCGATTTGGGGCTAGCGCCCGGGCAGATCGTGTTCGATGGCACGGCCGCCGCCTTCAAGGGCTATCAGGGGACGCGCTGGTCCCGCCTCACGAACCTGCCGCGTTTCTCCGCCTCGATGAGCGCGGATGCGACGATCCCCGCCGCCGCCTGGACCAAGGTGGCGTTCAATACCGCCGAGGTGAACGATCAAGGCGCGTTCGTGACCGCGACGAGCCGGTTCGTCGCGGCGGAGGCCGGCACCTACACGTTCGGCGCCGGTCTCGCCTTCCGAAAGAGCGGAGGCGCGTCGCCCACCGCCCTTCAGGCGCGCTTCTACCGCAACGGTGCGGCGGCACCGCGCCATCGCGCGGCGGTGACCAACCTCGTCGACGGCGTCTCGACCCTGTCCCTCACCGGGACCCTCGCCCTGAATGCCGGCGATACGGTGGAGGTCTTCGCCCATTTCACCGGCGCGGCAGGCGGAATCCTCGCCGCCGACAGCGCGTTCTGGGGCCTCGCGACGCCCTGACCCTTCGGGATTTCACCCGACCTCGCGCGGCCGCCCATCCCGTCCGACCCCCCATTCCCCGGAGTGAACCATGGATCTCAGCGCCATCGGCAGTGCCGTGCTCGTCGCCCGCGAGGGACGGCGCCTCGACGCCTACCGCGATTCCGTCGGCATCTGGACCATCGGTGTCGGTCATACCAGCGCCGCGGGGCCGCCCGTCGTGACGCCGGGCCTGCGGCTGACGGCGCAGGAATGCGACGCCGTCTTCGCCCGCGACGTGGGGCGCTTCGTCCGCAGCGTCGGGGAGGTGGTGCCGGCCGGCCTGCCCGACCATGCCTTCGATGCCCTGGTCTCTCTCTGCTTCAACATCGGCGAGGGCGCCTTCCGCCGCTCGACGGTGGTGCGGCGCCTGAAAGCGGGGGACCGCGCGGGCGCCGCCAAAGCGATCCTGCTGTGGAACCGGCCCGCCGCCCTGATCCCGCGCCGGAGGGCCGAGTACGACCAGTTCCGGACACCCTACGGAGAGGCTCTGCCGCGAGCCCGCTCCACCGATCCCGCGCCGGTCTCGCGCCCGGCGGCAGCGCCACCGTCCGGTCAGATCGAGACTCAGGTGAGCCAGCCGGGAAGCGTGCCGGGCCCGGCCGTGGCGTCCGACCGCCGCCCCCTTCCCCGCACGTCCTCGACTCCCCGCACGCCCTCGACCCGCCCCGCGCCGTCGCGGCGCAACGCGGCGTCTCCGCCCGCCGGTGCCTGGGCGCGTCTCAAGGCCTCGTTCCGCAGGCTCCTCGGCCTCGCCGCCTGAGCGGGCGGCGCGATCCTTCCCCCTGCTTCATCCCGGAGATTGCCATGACACGCACGAGCCTCGTCCTCGGCGGCCTTGCCAGGTCCCTTGCCAGGTCGCTTGCCAGGTCGCTTGCCACGTTCCCTGCCGCGCTCCTCGCCTCCTGCGCCGCCTCGCCCTGCCTGGCCTCGCCCCTGGTGGCGCCTGCCGAATCGGCGATCCTCCTTCCCTGGGGCGACGCGGTGATCGCGGTGGCCCAATCGGTCACCGCCTTCCTGGTCCCCCTGGCGATCACGGCGGCGACGGCCGCCATCGCACGGATCGCCGGGCCCCTTCGCGTCCTGGTCACGACCGCCCTCGTCGAACGCCTCGTGCGCAATGTCGGCGATTACGCGATCAATGCCGTGGCCGGGGCGGTGCGGGGGCGGGTTCTGTCGGTGCCGGTGGGATCGGTGGTGATCGCCCGCGCCGTCCAGCGGGCGCTCGACCAGGCACCCTCCTGGCTGATCGCGGCCGCGGGCGGCACGGAGGGGCTCGCGGAGAAGGTCTTCCGCAGCCTGCCCCTCGACGCGGAGGCCACCGCCGGCAACACCCTGGCGCTCGCCCTCGACGCCCTGCAGGCGGGGCGCGAGCTCGGATCGCCGGCCTGAACGGGGCTTCGCGGGCAGCGGAAGGGAAAGGTGTCCCATGGACAGGATCGCCCTCGAAGCCGCCCGCCTCCTGTTCTCGGAGGCCGGTGCGGGCTGGATCGTGGCCGTCCTGCTCGGCTTCGCCTGCCTGCACCTCTACCGGGAGACCGTGCGGGCTCAGGAAGCCCGGATCGGTGATGCCGGTGTCAATGCCACGGCCTTGGAGCGGGCGTCCCAGGCCAATTCCGCCGTGGCGCTCGCCATCGAGAGCCGGACCCGGGTGCTCGAAGACCTCTCCCGCCTGGCGAGCGAGATCGCCCACGGCGTCGACCGCAGCGACGAGCGGGCGCGGGAGAAGTTCGACGAGATCCTGCGCCGCCTGTCCGAGCCTCGCCACGAGGGTCGATGACGTCCCACGCCACGCCCTTCCGGAGAACCGGTCCGATGACGCGCCTCGCCCGCCTGTTCCACCCCTCCTCCCGGCTGCGCGCCGCCTGCGGCCGCCTCCAGGCCGCCGAGACCGGGTTCGAGCGCTCGATGACCGACCTGCGTCAGGCGGCCCTCGACCATATCGCCCGCCAGCATCTCCTCGGGATGGCGTTGCGGGCGACCCTGCAGCGCCCGGCCTCGCACGGCGCCGGCGGCTCGTGACGCCGAGTGTCGGGAACCGGACGGTCCCGGTTCGGCTTGCTCGCTCGCAGCGTTTCGCTCCACCATCCGATCCTCCGCGGTCGAGCCCCGACCGACCCCGCATTCAGGGCGCATTCAGTGCCCGGAGACCATTGACGTCACCCATGCGCATCCTCCTCGCCCTGCTGTTCATCGGCCTGACCGTCGCGGCCTTCGCGACGGGGCCGATTCGCACGCTGGCGGAGGAGAAGGCGACGGCCGAGATCGCGGCGCCGATCCACCCGGTTCCGCCGAGCGAGAGCTGCCTCAGCCCCGCCGACCTGCGCGAGGCCGTGGCGGACAAGCGGGTGATCGAGCCGGTGGCCGCGATCCGCGCGGCGCGGACCGTGATCCCGCGGGCCGAGATCCAGCGGGCCAGGCTGTGCCGGCACGAGGACGGGCTCGCCTATCTTCTGACGGCCTTGCGCCGGGACGGACAGTTCGTCCACGTGCTGGTGGATGCCACCACCGGGCGGGTCATCGGTCAGTGAGGGCGGCGGACCTCATCCGTCTCCGCGACGGGGGCCTCACAGCCGCCTCATCTTGGGAGTGAATCGCAGTGCGTCTGCTCGTCGTCGAGGATGACCGGGACATCAACCGGCAAGTGGTGAACGCGCTCGAGGAGGCCGGCTACGTCGCCGACAAGGCCTTCGACGGCGAGGAGGGCGCCTATCTCGGCGAGAGCGAGCCCTACGACGCGATCATCCTCGATATGGGCCTGCCGAAGGCCGACGGCGTCACCGTGCTGCAGAAATGGCGCCGCGCCGGCATCAAGACGCCGGTCATCATCCTCACCGCCCGCGACCGCTGGTCGGACAAGGTCGACGGCTTCGATGCCGGGGCCGACGATTACGTGACCAAGCCGTTCCACATGGAGGAGCTGATGGCCCGCGTCCGCGCGCTCCTGCGCCGGGCCACCGGGCACGCCACCAGCCAGATCTCCTGCGGGCCGGTCGTGCTCGATACCCGCTCGGGCCGCGTCTATGTCGACGGCAACCCGATCAAGCTCACGAGCCACGAATACAGGCTGCTCGCCTATCTGATGCACCATACCGGCCGCGTGGTCTCGCGGGCCGAACTGACCGAACACCTCTACGACCAGGATTTCGACAGGGATTCCAACACGATCGAGGTCTTCGTCGGGCGCCTCAGAAAGAAGCTCGCGGTGGACCTGATCCAGACCGTGCGCGGCCTCGGCTACCTCGTCGACCCCAACCAGCCGCCTTCGCGGGTGTAGGCCTCCAGCAAGTATTCAGGGCGAGGCTTGCGCGATATCCGTGTGAATGAAGTCTTGGCCCTTGAAGAGGAGTGGGACGCCATTGTTCTTGGCGACCGCATAGGCGAAGCAATCGCCCATATTGAGCTGCGCGGGATGCCCTCGTCCCTTTCCGTATGTGTCGAACGCATCGAGAGCGATAGACGCATCGAGAGCCGTTACATCAACGACGCGGATCGGGACGGCATCGAGGAACATCTGCACGTCGATCCGAGCTTCACGGATACCGCCCTGCTTGGTTCGTGCGATTCCCAGCACCGATTCGTAGACGGCGATGGGCGACGTGATCAATGTCGTCGCGCCCTCGATGCAGATGCTCAGATGCGACGCATCGGATTCTCCCGTCAGGATGGCGACGATTGCCGAGGCATCGACAAACATCAGATATCGCCGCTCATCTCGTCATAGAAGGCCTTATCTGCCTTGAGGCCGGTATCAGACCGAGACGCGATGCGTTCCCTGATCGGACGGATACGGTCCCACAGGGAGAGCTTTTCGTCCTCGCGCTTGAGCTCGTTGCCCACGCCGAGCTTGATGGCTTCCGTCAGAGAAATGTGCTTGCGCTCGGCGAGACGCCGCACGAGGCGATCCGCTTCCTCGTCGCGAATATGAAGAGCCATGGTCCGTTCTCCTTCCACGAGACGTGTACATAATATTGATAGGCCGTCTACACCACCTCTGTGCTTTACGGAGCTCGCGTTGTCGGCTTCTCTCGAATATCCCGGAATAGCCCCATATGACCGCCTTCCCCGCCTGGCTGCCGTTCCGGCGCCGCTCCATCGCCGTGCGGCTGGCGGGCTCCGCTCTGCTCGCCAGTGCGGCGATCCTGCTGATCGCGGCCTGGATCCTCACCACGCTCTACCGCGAGAACACCGAGCGGTCCTTCGACAGCCGGCTCCTGGTCTACGCCAACAACCTCGCCACCGACCTCGTCTCGCCGAACGACCCCGAGAGCCGCTCCTTCAACCTCAGCGATCCGCGCTTCGACCTGCCGCTCTCGGGCTGGTACTGGCAGGTGGGGCGGCCGGATGCGCGCCCGCGGGATCTCCGCACCTCGCGCTCCCTCGTCGGCGTGCCGCTGAAGCCGGCGGGTACCCCGGACACCAATGCCGGGATCGGCCAGATCCGCCAGGGCTACGGCAAGGCCCAGGACGACCGCCCCCTGCGCATCATCGAGCGCGACGTCGATCTCGGCGAGGAGGGGCGCTACACCGTGCGCGTCGCCGGCCCGGCCGACGAGATCGAGAACGATGTCGGCCGCTTCCGCTTCTCGCTGATGGTGACGTTCGGCCTGCTCGGCCTGTTCCTGGCGCTGACGACGCTGCTCCAGATCCGCTTCGGCCTCGCGCCCCTGGCCAAGCTCCGCACGGCGCTCGGCGCGATCCGCCGGGGCGAGGCCGACCGCATCGACGGCGAGTATCCGCGCGACATCGCGCCGCTCGCCGGCGAGGTGAACCTCCTGATCGAGACCAACCGCGAGATCCTGGAGCGCGCGCGGACGCAGGTCGGCAACCTCGCCCATGCCCTGAAGACGCCGCTGTCGATCATCGTCAACGAGGTCGGCGCCAGCGACGCGCCGGACGACCTCGCCGCGAAGATCCGCGAGCAGGCGGCGGTGATGCGCGACCAGGTCAATTACCACCTCGACCGGGCGCGGGCGGCGGCGCTGGCCGGCACGCTCGGGACCTCCACCGAGGTCGAGCCGGCGCTCGCCGGCCTGGTGCGCACCTTCGGCAAGATCTACCGCGACAAGGACATCGCCTACGAAGTCCATGTGCCGGCGGGCCTGCGCTTCCGCGGCGAGCGCCAGGATTTCGAGGAGATGATCGGCAACCTCGTGGACAACGCCTCGAAATGGGCCCGCAGCCGCGTGGCGATCCGCGCGGAAACGGTGAGCGAGCACCATTATCCCCACCTTCTGGTCTCCATCGAGGATGACGGGCCGGGCCTGCTGCCGGAGGATCGCGCCGCGGTGCTCGGCCGCGGTCGTCGCCTGGACGAGACCAAGCCCGGCTCGGGCCTCGGCCTCTCCATCGTCGCCGATCTCGCGGCCCTCTATCGCGGCCGGTTCCGCCTGGAAGAGGCCCATCTCGGGGGCGTCAGGGCCGTGATCGAGGTGCCCGGAGACGCGCCGAATGCCAGCGCCGGATGAGTCTCGCGGCGGTGGCGGCCCCGTGCCGCCCTTTGCGAAATGCTCCGAATGGTGCTTCAGACGACGACGCGTCGAAGCCGGGGGCGTTCGTTCCCGTCCGAAACCGCACAGGTTCGCGTGACACCGTGTCGCCGGACCGGTCCCTGCGCTCAGGCCCGTCCGGCGCTTACATGCTGTGATGTGGGTCTGGGGTAAGATGACGGCGATCTGGTTCATTCTGGCGGCGATGACGGGGGGTACCGTGCTGGCCCTGCTCTGGCCGATGTCGCCCTGGTCCAAGGCACGGCGGGCTGAGGCCGTCCCTCGGCCGCAGGCCGGAGCGCTCGCCACCGAGACCGGATTCTACGAGGATCAGGTCCGCGAGATCGAGCGTGACCTCGCCCGCGGGCTGATCGCGCCCGGCGAGGCGGAGGCCGCCCGTACCGAGGCGGCACGCCGTCTCCTCCGCGCCAGCCGCGAGCGCCCCGAGACCGCCGCCGACGGCATGGCCGAACCCGCCCTGCGCCAGCGCCGTGCGGCATCGGCCTTCGCGCTCTCGACGATCCCCCTCGTGGCGCTCATCGCCTACGGCCTCTACGGCTCGCCGCACATGCCGTCCCAGACGGCGGCCGACCGGCAGGCGGCCCAGTCCGGCGGACAGGACATGCTCAAGGCCATCGGCCAGATCGAGGCGCGTCTCGCCAGCGATCCGAGCGACGGCCGCGGCTGGTCGGTCCTCGCGCCGGTCTATGTCCGTCTCGGGCGCTTCGACGATGCGGCGCATGCCTACGAGGCGGCGACCCGAATCCTCGGCGAGACGCCGCAGCGGCTCTCCGATTGGGGCGAGGCTCTGGTCGCCGGCGCCAACGGGACCGTGACGCCCCGCGCGAAGGAGATCTTCGAACGCGCCGCGAGCCTCGATGCGAACGTCGCAAAGCCGCGCTTCTACCTCGCGCGCGCCGCGGAACTCGACGGCGACATCCCCGGCGCGATCCAGCGGCTCACCGCCCTGGTGGACGGCGCTCCCGCCGATGCGCCCTGGCTGCCGCTGGTGCAGGAGACCCTGACCCGCCTCAGGGGCGAGACGCCCGGAACGGCCAGGCCCGACGCATCCGGCACCGAAGCGTCTCAGACCGGACCAGGTGAGACCAAGCCGGGTGGGGCTGGACCTGCGGCCGCGCTGCAGGCGATGCCGGCGGCCGGCCGCGATGCCGCGATCCGCGGCATGGTGGAGGGTCTCGACCAGCGCCTGTCGGACAAGGGCGGAAGCGCCGACGAATGGGTCCGCCTCGTGCGCTCCTACGGCGTGCTCGGCGATCGCGAGAAGATGAAGGCGGCCCTCGACCGGGCCCGGGCCGCGCTCGGGAACGATGCGGAGGCGACGAGCCGGCTCGACGAACTCGCACGCGAGTTCAAGCTCGCCGCGGCGCCCGTCCCTGCGGCACCCCCGGCCAACGCCGCGGACGCGGCCGAGCGGGCCGGGACGGATGCGGCCGTGGCCGCCGTGAAGGCGATGCCGGCGCCCGAGCGCGACGCCGCCATCCGCGGCATGGTCGCCGGCCTCGACCGGCGCCTGGCGTCGAAGGGCGGTACGGTGGACGACTGGCTGCGTCTCGTCCGTTCGTACAGCGTATTGGGCGAGCGCCAGCAGGCGAGCCATGCCCTGGATCGCGGGCGCATGGCCCTCAGCCCCGATGCCCGCGCCATGGAGAAGCTCGACATCCTCGCCCAGGAACTCGGCCTGCGGGGAGGCAACGACAAGCCGTGATGCAACCGTCGGTGAACGGTGCCCCCTGACAATCCGCCCCGGTCCAGGCCCTTGACCCGGACTGCCATGGGGCCGAAACCCAAGGCAAGCCAAACGACGGGACGACCGGATCTGTCATTCCGAGCTTCCTGAGCGCCCGATCATGAGGCGCCAGAACCGAAACGGGACGAAACTCGTGACTCGCAAGAGCCGCCGCCTGATCCTGATCGCCGCCTGCGGCGCCGTGCTCGCTCTGGCGCTCGGCCTGATCCTCTCCGCCATGAGCGGGTCGATCGTGTTCTTCCGTTCGCCCACCGAGGTCACCGCGCAGGGTGTGGCTCCCGGCACGCGCTTCCGCCTCGGCGGGCTGGTCAAGGAAGGCTCGCTCCAGCGCGGCCCGGATCAGAACATCGACTTCGCCGTGACCGACACCAACGCCACCGTGCAGGTCCAGTATCGCGGCTTGCTCCCGGACCTGTTCCGTGAAGGCCAGGGCATCGTCGCCGAGGGGCGGCTGGAGCCGGGCGGCATCTTCCGCGCCGATACCGTCCTCGCCAAGCACGACGAATCCTACATGCCCCGCGAGGTCGCCGACGCCCTCAAGGCGCAGGGACGGTGGCAGGAAGGCGGCGCCAAGGGCGCTGCTGCCTCAAAAGAGAGTCCCGTCGGCGTGAAGACGGCGGACGGCGAGCCGGGTCTCGGGCGCCGCAGCGAACGATGATCCGCATGGCTGTGACGCGTAGAGCCCTAGGGAAGGACATTCCGACGTGCTGATCGAGGTCGGACATTTCGCGCTAGCGCTGGCGCTGGCGCTCTCCCTCGTCCAGGCGGTGATGCCGGTCTGGGCCGCCCGCTCGGGCGACGCAGCCCTGCGGGCCGTGGCGACGCCGGCGGCACTCGGCGCCTTCGCCTGCATCCTGTTCTCGTTCGCGGCGCTGACCTACGCCCATGCCACGTCGGACTTCTCGGTCCAGAACGTGATCGAGAATTCGCACACGGCCAAGCCCTTCCTCTACAAGCTCTCCGGCGTATGGGGGAACCACGAGGGCTCGATGCTGCTCTGGGTCCTCATCCTCGCCCTGTTCGGCGCCCTGGTCGCCGTGTCGCGGAATTCGGTGCCGCCGGTGCTGCGGGCCAACACCCTCGCGGTCCAGGGCCTCATCACCTTCGTCTTCGTGCTGTTCATCATCACCACGTCGAACCCGTTCACGCGGGTGAGCCCGGCGCCGATGGAGGGCAACGACCTCAACCCGCTGCTGCAGGATTTCGGCCTCGCGATCCATCCGCCGCTGCTCTACGTCGGCTATGTCGGCTTCTCGATCACCTTCGCCTTCGCCATCGCGGCGCTCATCGACGGGCGGATCGACGCGGTCTGGGCCCGCGCCGTGCGGCCCTGGACCCTGATCGCCTGGAGCTTCCTGACGCTCGGCATCGCGATGGGCTCCTACTGGGCCTATTACGAGCTCGGCTGGGGCGGCTGGTGGTTCTGGGACCCGGTGGAGAACGCCTCGCTGATGCCCTGGCTCGCGGGCACCGCGCTGCTCCATTCCACCGTGGTCATGGAGAAGCGCGACGCGCTCAAGGTCTGGACGGTGCTGCTCGCCATCCTCACCTTCTCGCTGTCGCTGCTCGGCACCTTCATCGTGCGCTCCGGCGTCCTCACCTCGGTGCATTCCTTCGCCACCGACCCGACCCGCGGCGTCTTCATCCTGGCCATCCTGATCCTGTTCATCGGCGGCTCGCTCAGCCTCTTCGCCTGGCGCGCGCCGATGCTGCGGCAGGGCGGCCTGTTCGCGCCGATCTCGCGCGAGGGCGCCCTGGTGATGAACAACCTGTTCCTCGCCGCCGCCTGCGCCACCGTCTTCGTGGGCACGCTCTACCCGCTGCTGCTCGAATCCCTGACCGCCGAGAAGATCTCGGTGGGGCCGCCCTTCTTCAACTACACCTTCATTCCCCTGGCGGTGCCGCTCCTCCTCATCGTGCCCTTCGGCCAGACGCTGGCCTGGAAGCGCGGCGACGTGCACGCGGCCTCGCAGCGCCTGTTCGCCGCCATGGGCGCCGCCCTCGTCGTCGGCCTCGCGGTGACGGCCTGGACCTGGGGCGGTCCGATGCTGGCACCCATCGGCATCGGTCTCGGCGCCTACCTCATCCTCGGCTCGATCATGGAGATCGTGTCGCGGGCGCGCGGCTACGGCAACAGCCGGGCCCGGACGCCGAACGCCGTGTTCCGTCGCGCCATCGGCCTGCCCCGCTCTGCCTGGGGCACGGCCCTGGCCCATGGCGGCGTCGGGATCGTGGTTCTGGGCATCGCCGCGCAGGGCTGGGCCACGGAAGGGTTGAGCACGGTGAAGCCCGGCGAATCCCTCGCCTCCGGCCCGTATGTCGCGACCCTCGACCGGGTCGGCCCGCGCGCCGGCCAGAATTACGAGGAGACGACGGCCTTCCTGACCATCCGCAACACGGCCGGCGACGTCGTCGGTACGGTGGAGACCGGCAAGCGCTTCTATCCGAGCCGCAAGATGACGGTGACGGAATCGGGCCTGCTGACCATCGGCGTGAGCCAAGTCTATGCCAGCCTCGGCGAGGTCGTCCCCGGCGGAGCCATCGGTCTGCGGCTCTATTACAAGCCCCTGGTGCTGCTGATCTGGCTCGGCTCCGTGGTCATGGCCCTCGGCGGAGCCGTCTCCCTCACCGACCGGCGGATGCGGGTCGGTGCCCCGGCGCGGGCGAAGGAGAAGGCGAAGGCCTTGCCCGGCAATATGGCTGCGGCCGAATGATCGCCGGTCGTCTCCCCCGCGCGCTGCTCGCCCTGGCGCTCCTCTCCGGCTCCGCCGGTACCGTGCTCGCGGTCCAGCCGGACGAGGTGCTGCCGGATGCGAAACTCGAGGCACGGGCGCGGGACATTTCCTCCGGTCTGCGCTGCCTCGTCTGCCAGAACCAGTCCATCGACGATTCCGACGCGCCCCTGGCGCGCGACCTCCGACTGATCGTGCGCGAGCGGTTGAAGGCGGGCGACGACGACAAGCAGGTCCAGGACTACGTCGTCGGCCGCTACGGGGAATACGTCCTCCTGCGGCCGGTCCTCGCCCTGCATACGCTGCTGCTCTGGCTGACGCCGCTGGCGGCCCTCGGCCTCGGCATCTTCGGGATCTGGCGCCTGTCCCGCCGCCGGACCGAGGGCGAGGCCAAGCTGACCGCCACCGAAGAGGCCGAGATCGCCGCGCTGACCCGCCGCGACTGAGATCCGCATCCCCGCCACGAGACAGCAGGTCGGCCTTTCGCCTCGATCGAGAGGAGAAGGCGCGGACGTTCCATGAGTCGTTTGGGGCGTTCGGAGGACGGATTCGGTCTTCACATCCGGATCGTCATGCATTTTATACATGCAGCATGCGTTTTACTGCACAGCCATGCGCTCGCAACATTGATGCGTTGCAATATTCCCATCTTCGCAGCGCACCATGAAATCCGCATATGTCGGTCTCCCGGTGCAACCGGCTCTCCGAACGGGCACTCCCGGCGGACAGTAACCGCACAGGTTCCCTCATCATGCGCATCTCTTCAAAAGCTCTCATCGCCTCCGCGCTCGTGCTCGCCTCCGCCACCGCTTCCATGGCGACGGAACTCCAGCCCGCGAGTGCCCGCAGCGTCGATCTCGGCGCCTATCGCGGTTCGGCCTATTACACGGTGGAGAACGGCCGCTACCGCGTCGTCGCCACCCTGGCCAGCGTCAATTCCGGCAGCGACCAGCCGCAGGTGATCCGTCTGGTCACGACCCTCAACCCGGATCAGACGGTGCATCTCTCGGTGCCCGGCACCCTCGGCTCCGACGGGCGCGAGACCACGATCGCCTTCTCGCGCAGCGGCGACCGCGTCGACGTCGCCTCCGCCGACTGAGCGGAACAAGCGGCGGTTCCCGGACCATCCGGGAACCGCCATCGATCCTGAAGGCCGCTCCGGGAAAAAGCGGCCCGACAAATATTTCACAATGTTTTTCAATCGTTTAGCCGCCTCGATTTAAGCTCTCGGCAACGGGCCGCACGTCATCGACATCGCGAAAGCGTCAGATGGCGGATCGAGACGATGCACCTCTCCCTCGGTAACAAGCTCGCGGCGGTGATGGGGCTCCTCGCCCTCGGTGCCTGCGCCCTGTCCCTGTTCAACGATCGGGTCGTCCTGCATCGGCAGGCACGGGCGGCAGAGATGGATTCGGTCTGGGAACGGGCCCTGTCGGCCCAGAGCCTCGCCCTCGCGATCGAACGTACGGTGGTCGCGGCGGATGCGGTCTACACGGCCGACGATACCGAGGATGCCAGGGGCCGGTTCGACGCCCTGAAGAGCGCCCTCACCGAAGTCGGCCGGCAGCGGGAGGCCTTTCTGGGCCGGATCGCCGGGCACGTTTCCGATGCCGAGCGGCTGAGGCTCGATCTCATGCTGAAGGAGTTCCTGGCCTATCAGACCGATACGGCGGAACTCGGCCTCACCATTTCCCCGAAGGCGGCCCTCATCCAGGGTACGGACGAAGCGACCGTGGCCAGCCGCACCAGGATGGTGTCGTCGATCACCCGCATCGGCAAGGATACCCTCGTCCGTCTGGCCGACGAGCGGATCGAAGCGGCGGCGGAGATCCGGCATACGCGCAGCGTCAGTCTCGCCGCGGCGGGCGGGGTGATTCTCTCGACCCTGGCTCTCGCCCTGTGGCTCGTCCGCAAGGAAATCCGCCAGCCGCTGGCACAGCTCGGCGCGGCCATCGACGGTCTCGCCGCCATGGAACTCGCGCGCCCCATTCCGCTGACGGGACGGCGCGACGAGGTCGGGACCATGGCCCGCTCCATCGCCGTGCTGCGAACGGTCATCGTCGAGAAGGTCGAGGGCGACGCACGGGCGCTCGCCCGTTCCACGTCCGAAGCCGAGCGGGCCGCACGCCTGGAATCGGCGGCGCAGACCTTCGAGGCGGAGGCGCGGCTCGTGGCGCAGGACCTGTCGAGCGCCGCCGACGCCATGGCAGGGGCGGCCGAAGCCGTGTCCGAGGCCGTGCGCCTGACGCGGGACCAGACCGTCGTCGTGTCGCAGGGCGCGGCGGGCGCTGGACAGCAGGTGCGTCGGGCCGCGGCCGCCAGCGCGGATGTCGCCGAGGGCAGCGAGGCGATCGACCGGCAGTCCCGGATCCGCGACGGGCTCGGCGATCTGGCGCAGCGGGAGGTGGCGGCGACCCGCAGGGCCGCTGCATCCCTCACCGAGGCCGGGCGCGAGATCGGCACGGTCGTCGAGACCATCGCCACCGTGGCCGCGCAGACCAATCTCCTCGCTCTCAATGCCACGATCGAGGCGGCCAGGGCGGGCGAGGCGGGACGGGGCTTCGCGGTGGTCGCCGGCGAGGTGAAGGCGCTCGCCGCCCAGACCGCAAGCGCCACGGAAGCGATCAAGGGTCAGATCGAGGCCATCCGCGCTGCTGCGGAGGATACGTTTCGGGCAGTGGAGACGATCGGCGGAACGATGGAGCAGATGGCAGGTGCGGACGTCACCGTGGCTCTCGCCCTCGACGCCCAACGGATGGCGAGCGCCCGAGTCGCGGACAGCGTCGCCGATGCCGAGGCGAGTGCCGATGCGGTGTCGGGGGGAATCGCGACCGTCGAGGAGGCGGCCGCTTCGAGCGCGCGGGCAGCGGAATCGGTGAGGATCGTCGCCGGTCGCGTCGCGGCGGCGAGCCTCGCCCTCGATGCGCGGATCGCGGGGTTTCTGACCGGCGTCCGAGCGGCCTGAACCGGAGCCGCGCCTCGCTTTCGCCCCAGAGAGATCGGAGGAGATGTCTGCGGCGGCCGGACGATCGGCCGATGACGCAACGCGCGTTTAGATTTTCTTTACCTTGAATCGCGAGCGTCCAGCATGGCTTCGCCGATCGCTCCTTTCCTGGCTTCTCCTGCCCTGACTTCTCCTGCCCTGACTTCTCCTGGCTCGGCTTTCCCCTGGCTCGTGGCCCTCGTCCTCGGCCTGGGTCTGGCTGCTCCGGCTGAGGCCCATCCCCATGTCTGGGTGACCTCGAAGGCGGAGATCGCTTACGGCGAGGGCGGCAAGGTCACCGGCATCCGTCACGCCTGGACCTTCGATGCGAGCTATTCGGCCTTCGTAACGCAGGGCCTCGACGCCAATGGCGACGGCAAGCTGAGCCCCGACGAACTCGCCAATCTCGCCACCGAGAACACCGCCAATCTCGCGGAATTCGCCTATTTCACCAAGCTCAAGGTCGGCGGCAAGGAGCAGGGCTTCTCCGACCCGACCGAGCCGCGGATGGTGATGGAGGGCGACAAGCTCACCCTCAGCTTCCTGCTTCCGTTGAAGACGCCCGCCGCGCAGGGCCGCGGGGTGGCGGCGCTGGAAGTCTACGATCCGAGCTATTTCGTCTCGTTCAGCCTGTCCGAGGATGCGGATGCCGCCCGCCTCGTCGGCGCGCCGGCCGGTTGCGCCGCCACCATGACCCGGCCCAAGACCGAGCAGCCCAAGACCGCCGACGCCAAGCCCGGCATGTCGGAAGCGTTCTTCGAGGCCCTCACCAGCGCGTCGAACTACGGCGTCCAGTTCGCCAACCGGATCATCGTCGCATGTCCGTAGGCGCCGCCGTCGCCGGCACCGACGGCGCACGCGGCCGGCTCGCCTGGCAGGCGGCCCTCGCCCTCGCGGCGGTCGCCATCGTCGCCCTCGGCCTCACAGCACTGGTGCTGCTGCTCGGCTCCGGAGCGGCTCCCCCGCCGCCGCGCTCCCCGTTCGGCATCGGCTTTCGCGAGGCGGCGCCCTCCGCCACCGGGATCGGCGGCTGGCTGCTCGCCATGCAATCGAGCTTCTCGCGCAGCCTGCAAGCCACCGTCTCGGCGATCAAGCAGGGCGGAAGCTGGGGGCCGATGGTCCTGATCGGCTTCAGCTACGGCGTGTTCCATGCCGCCGGACCCGGCCACGGCAAGGCGGTGATCGCCGGCTACATCGTCGCCGGCGAGCGGGCACTGGCCCGCGGGTTCTCCCTCAGCGCCGCCGCCGCCCTGCTCCAGGCCCTCGTGGCCATCGCCATCGTCGGCATCGGCAGCCTGCTCCTCAACGCGACGTCCGCCGGGATGACGCGGGCGGGCATCGTGATCGAGACGGTGAGCTTCGCGCTCGTCGCGCTCCTCGGCCTCGCGGTGACGTGGCGGAAGGCCGGCCGTCTCGCCGCCCTGATGCAGGGAAGCAGTGCCGAGGCCTGCGCGACCGGCTGCGGACACACCCACCTCACCGACGCGGCCGCCATCGGCCGGCTCGATTCCTGGCGGGAGCGGGCGGGCGTGGTCCTCGCCGCCGGATCGCGTCCCTGCGCCGGCGCGGTCCTGATCCTCGTCTTCTCGGCCTCGCAGGGCATCCTGGCGGCGGGCATCGCCGCGACCTTCGCCATGGCACTCGGAACCGCTCTCACCACCGGCGCGCTGGCGAGCCTGGCAGTCTTTGCCAAGGCCGTGGCGCTGCGGCTCGCGGGCGGGCGCGGCTCCACCGGCATCATCGCTGTCGGAGGTCTCGAACTCCTCGCGGGCGCCTTCGTGCTCGTGCTGGGCATCGCCATGCTCTCGGGCCTCGCCGTGGGCGCCGGCGGATAAGATTTTCCTCGTCAGGACCGCCCGCTCCATGGCACGCTCGGCTTCACCTGCCGGGTCGAGGCGGGTTTTCCCGTGAAACCGGAGGGAGCTGGCAGGCATGGCAGCGGGTTTCGAGCATATCCTCAACTGGCGCCTGCTGGCCGGGTCCCACCCGTTTCCGGGTCCCGATGGCGGCACCTGCATCAACGAGGCGGCGATCGTCGCCGCGGGATTGCCGTACCGGACGATCCGCTCCTCCGCCGATTGTCCGCCCTGTTTCTCGAAACCTCTCGCCGCCTACGCGCTGGGCCTCAACGACGCGATGCCGGATGGCGAGCGGCCCCGATTGATGGCCTTCGTCCTGCGGCTGTCCGGCTCGGCGGATTCGCCGGAGATCGAGGAGAGGCGCACCCGCTTTCTGGCCATCGAGAGCATCCGCCGCATCCTGCCGCCCCTCCTCGACCGCGCGGGCTTCGCCGATCTCGCGTCCCGCTGCGACGAAGCGAGGGACCTCGATGCCGGTCTGTCGGCCGCACGGGCAGCCGAATGGCGCGGCGGAGCCGCTGCGGAGCAAGCGTCACGGCGGGGCGACTGGAAGCGCGGTGCCCTCGCATCGGCGGTGGCCCGCTGCGCCGCGGCCGCCGTGAAATCGGCCAAGGATGCCCGCTGCGCGGCGGAAGTGGCGGAGGGAGCGGCCCCTTTCGCCGAGGGGATCTGGACCTGCGCGGCGACCATTCTCGACAATGCCCTCGCCATCGGTCGGCAGGCGCCCGGCATCGATCTCGTTCAGGCGCGGGACCGGCTCGACGCGGCGAGGATCACCGCGGCCTGAAACGGCGATCACACCGATCGATGCGCCGGTTCGGCGATAGGCGATCCTCAGGTCGGCGGAGTGCCCGCCGTCCGCCTCACCCCTCGACCGGGCCAGAGGCGAGATCGAGTTCGGTGGTCTCGCAGTTGTCGAGCCAGATGCCGGTGAGGTGGAAGAAGAAAGTGCCGTGACCGACGACCGCGATGGTGCGCTCGCGCCGCTCTGTCAGCCAGTCGTGGAATCCCGTCACCCGTTGGTCGAACAGGCGGCGCGGCTCGATATGGACGCCGTCCGCGATCGGCTCGCCTTCGGCATGCCACCAGATCTCCGGCAGGTGATCGACGTCGAGATGCGGGAATTCCGCCTTCAGGATGGAGGCCGCGCGACCGACATCGCAGCTACTTTCCTGACATTCGCGATGGAGGACCTCCACGAGGATCTCGGGCTTGGCCGGATGATCGGCGAAGAGGCCGGCGGTGGTCTGGATGGCACGAGTGAGCGGCGAGGTCACCACGAGATCGAAGGGGATGTCCCGCAGACCTTCCCGTGCCGCCGCGACCTGGGCGAGCCCTCTCTCCGTCAGCCGGGCATCGATATGGCCGGGATCGCGCCCGGTGAGCCGGTGGGCGGCGTTGAAGGTCGATTCGCCGTGGCGGATACAGACGATGCGTGTCTCGGGCATGCAGGCTCGGATCGGGAGGATGGGGTGCGGGATCAGGCGCGTTGGACAAGCGCTTAGCTGCCGCGCCGTTCCGCGAAAAGGCCGGTCATCGTCGCGGCGTTCCCGACCGGACGGCAACGCTCCATCAACCTCGATGGCGTTGAGTGGGGTTTTCCGCCCAGGGTCGCCGCGCGATGCTCCATGTGCCTCCCCCTCCGACGGATGCCTGCGCCATCGCCTATCCGGGCGACGAAGCGCTCAGGGCGGTCGCCCTGGGCTGGCAGGACAGCCTGATGCGCGAGCGCCGGATGGCGGCGAACACGGTGGAAGCCTATTCCCGCGACCTCCGGCAATTTCTCACCCACCTTCAGGGGCGCCGCGGCACGGTGGAGATCGCCGGGCTCATCGCCCTCAAGCCGCGCGACATCCGCGGCTTCATGGCGGCGCGGAGGGCGGAGGGCGTGAACGGCCGCTCGCTGATGCGGGCTCTGGCGGGCCTGCGCTCCTTCGCGCGGCATCTCGAGCGCGAGGGCCATGGCAGCGTCTCGGCCCTCGGGGCGATCCGCTCGCCCAAGGTCGAACGGCGCCTGCCGCGCCCGATCCCCATCGTTGCCGCGCGCGCCCTCACCGACGTGGATTCCCGCGCCGGGGAGGCGCGCGAGCCCTGGATCCTGGCGCGGGACGCGGCGGTCCTCGCCCTGCTCTACGGTTCCGGCCTGCGCATCTCCGAAGCGCTCGGTCTCGCCCGCCGCGATGCGCCCGTGCCGGGCCTGGATTCGGTCACGGTGACGGGCAAGGGCGGCAAGGTCAGGATGGTGCCGATCCTGCCCGTGGTGGCGGAGGCGGTCGCCGCCTATCTCGCCGCCTGCCCCTATGCCCTCGATCCCGAGGGCCCGCTCTTCGTGGGCGCCAAGGGCGCCAAGCTCTCCCCCCGGATCATCCAATATGCGGTGGCGTCCCTGCGCGGCGCCCTCGGCCTGCCGGACAGCGCCACCCCCCACGCCCTGCGGCATTCCTTCGCCACCCATCTCCTCGCCCGCAAGGGCGAGTTGCGGGCGATCCAGGAACTGCTCGGCCACGCCTCCCTCTCGACGACGCAGCTCTACACCAAGGTCGATGCCGCCCGGCTGATGGAGGCGTTCGACCAGGCGCATCCCCGCGCGGGCACGGCGGCTACAGGTCGAGCTCGGGATAGCGCCGAAAGATCCCCTGCTCGTTGAACGGGATGCGGCGCGGGCTCGCCAGATAGGCGGCGATGCGCGGGAGCCCCCGGATGGCGGCATGGAGCGCGGCGACGCTGGGATTCTCGGCGAGCGCCGCGTCCGTCGCCTTCGGAAAGGCGTAGAGGAGGCCGTCGATCAGCTGGAACAGCGAGAGGTCGGCATAGGTCACGGCGCTGCCGACGAGATGCGTGCCGCCGTTGCGGGTGAGCACATGCTCGAACCAGGCGAGGTATTCCGGGATCCGGTTCGCCCGGAAATCGCCGGCCCGCCGCGCGGCCTCGGGTTTCTGCTCCTCGTAGGGGAGGCTCACCGCGATGGGATGATGGGTGTCGTGGGCCTCGGCCACGACGTCGGCAATGGTCAGCTGGATCTGATGGGTCCAGATGCGGTCGGCTTCGCCCGACGGCGCGAGGCCCAGGCGGGGCCCGAGATACAGCAGGATCGCGGCCGTCTGTCCGATGACGACGTCGCCATCGCGGAGAAAGGGCGGCGCGTAAGAGGGCCGGACGATCGAGGGATCTTCCAGCAGGGCGGTCATGGCGCCGAGGCCCTGCCCGTCTTCCTCACGCCCCCGGGCGATATCGACATAATCGGCCCCGGCCTCCTCCAGGGCGAGGCGGACGAACTCGCCGCGCCCCTGGATCGCCGGCCAATAATAGAGTTCGTAGGCCATCTCACCGCTCGGCTTTGGAGGTGGATGGATACCCGGTCCAACCCGGCCCCCTCATCCTGAGGCGGCGGAGCGAAGCGGAGGCTTCGAAGGAGGCTTCCGGTTCGCGCAACGATACCTGGAAGCCTCCTTCGAGGCGGCTGTCGCCGCACTTCGGGATGAGGTGAGTGGGTTGGGGAACGGTACTCTCTGACCTCAGATATGGATCGCCCGCTTGGCGACGGCCAGGGCGGCTTCCTTCACCGCCTCGGTGAGCGTCGGGTGGGCGTGGCAGGTGCGGGCCACGTCTTCGGCGCTGGCGCCAAACTCCATGGCGACCGCGACTTCCGCGATGAGGTTGCCCGCATCCGCACCGACGATATGGACGCCGAGCACGCGGTCGGTCGTGGCATCCGCCAGGATCTTCACGAACCCGTCCGTGGTGTGGTTCACCTTGGCGCGGCCATTGGCGGTGAAGGGGAACTTGCCCGCATTGTAGGCGATGCCGTCCTTCTTCAGCTCCTCCTCGGTCTTCCCCACGGAGGCGACCTCCGGATAGGTGTAGACCACGTTCGGGATCACGCCGTAATTCACGTGGCCCGACTGGCCGGCCAGCAGCTCGGCGACGGCGACGCCCTCGTCCTCGGCCTTGTGGGCGAGCATCGGTCCCGCGATCACGTCGCCGATGGCGTAGATGCCGGTGACGTTGGTGGCGTAGTGGCTGTCGGTCTGGATGCGGCCCTTGTTGTCGAGCTGCACTCCGACCGTCTCAAGGCCCAGCTTCTCGGTATAGGGCACGCGGCCGATGGCCACGAGCACCACGTCGGCCTCGAGCTTCTCGGCCTCGCCGCCGGCGGCCGGCTCCACCGAGACCGTGGCGGCGCCGTCCTTCACCTCGACGCCGGTGACCTTCGAGGACAGCTTGAAGACGATGCCCTGCTTGCCGAGGATGCGCTGGAACTGCTTGCCGACCTCGCCGTCCATACCGGGCAGGACGCGGTCGAGATATTCCACCACGGTGACGTCCGAGCCGAGGCGGCGCCACACCGAACCGAGTTCGAGGCCGATCACGCCGGCGCCGATGATGAGGAGCTTCTTCGGCACCGCCTGGAGTTCCAGCGCCCCGGTGGAGGAGACGACGATCGTCTCGTCGATGGTCACGCCGGGCAGCTTGGTCACGTCGGAGCCCGTGGCGATGACGATGTTCTTCGTCTCCAGCATCTGGTTGCCGCCATCCTCTGACAGCACCTCGACGCGACCCGCCCCGGCGACGCGGCCAAGGCCGTGATAGGCGTCGATCCCGTTCTTCTTCAGGAGGAACTCGACGCCCTTGGTGTTGCCGTCGACGCCGTCCTGCTTGAACGCCATCATCTTCTTGAGGTCGAGTTCGGGCGCGTTCACGATCACGCCCATATCGGCGAAGTGCTTGCCCGCCTCCTCGAACGCCTCGGAGGCGTGGAGCAGCGCCTTCGACGGGATGCAGCCGACATTGAGGCAGGTGCCGCCATGCGCCTTGCGCTTCTCGACGACGGCGGTCTTCAGGCCGAGCTGGGCGGCGCGGATGGCACAGACATAGCCACCGGGGCCGGTGCCGATGACGACGAGATCGTAGGACATGAGACTCGCAGAAGTTAGAGAACTAGTCGGCAGATGCCGTCCTGGTGAAGAGCTTGGTGCGATCGATATAGGCGGGCAAACGCGTCTGCTCATCGAGTACAGCGCTGGCCAACTGCCTCTCGGTCAAGTTCACTGCACCTGTTAGATCCGCGCCTTTCAGGATCGTTCCTACGAGGCGTGCGCCTTTGAAATCTGCATTGCGAAAGAACGCGCCGCTCGCGTCGGCTCTGGACAGGTCGGCGCCCTGGAGATTCGCTCCGTCGAGATTTGTGCGCCGTATGAAAGCGCCATGCACATCGAGTGCTGGCGTGCGCCTGACTCTATCCTGGCCCATTGTCATCTGCGACGATCCTCATCCGCAAGGTGTCGATGATAGCCTGCACATCCGTTGGCGGGGCGTCATCTCCGTATTTCTCCCGACGCTCCCGTAGGTGCGCCTGAAGGAGTTCGAAGACTGGATTGGCAAGGTCGGGAAAGTCTCTCCCGACCTCACGAAGCAGGTAGATGGCGCCAAGTCGAACTTCGAGCCGATCGTCCACGAGCTGGCCGGCGGCACGATTGAAGAGTTCCGTGACGTGAGCGCGACGCGCAAGTTCCGCCTGCGCGGCGGCCGAGCCCGCCTGAGTCCTCTCAGGCGTCAGTTTCCGCCAGGCAAGCAGCAGACCGCCGAAAGCCGCGAGCGCCAAACCCAGATTCCGCACGATCTCCGAAATGAAGACCCAGGTTTGCATCTCGGATAGCTCTCAACGATCCGGCCTCCTCAGAGGTCGAGCACGAGCCGTGCCGGATCCTCCAGCGCCTCCTTCACGCGCACCAGGAAGGTCACCGCCTCCTTCCCGTCGACGATGCGGTGGTCGTAGGACAGCGCGAGATACATCATCGGCCGCGCCTCGATCTTGCCGGCGCGGACCACCGGGCGCTCCTCGATGCGGTGCATGCCGAGGATGCCCGATTGCGGCGCGTTGAGGATCGGG
This sequence comes from Methylobacterium marchantiae, assembly GCF_042679825.1. NCBI lineage: Bacteria > Pseudomonadati > Pseudomonadota > Alphaproteobacteria > Hyphomicrobiales > Methylobacteriaceae > Methylobacterium > Methylobacterium marchantiae. The sequence goes on from NZ_JBHTND010000010.1 coordinate 108,050, forward strand.
GTCGACATCAGCGAGCCGTAGATGCCGCCATTGGTGATGGTGAAGGTGCCGCCCTGCATCTCCTCGATGGAGAGCTTGCCGTCCCGCGCCTTCTTGCCGAAGCCGGCGATGGTCTTCTCGATGCCGGCGATGGAGAGGTCGTCGGCATTGCGCACCACCGGCACGACGAGACCCTTATCGGTGCCGACGGCGATGCCGACATGGTAGTAGTTCTTGTAGACGATATCGGTGCCGTCGATCTCGGCATTGACCGCCGGCACGTCCTTGAGGGCGCCGATCACCGCCTTGGTGAAGAAGCCCATGAAGCCGAGCTTGGTGCCGTGCTTCTTCTCGAACATGTCCTTGTACTGGGCGCGCATGGCCATGACGGCCGACATGTCGACGTCGTTGAACGTCGTCAGCATCGCCGCCGTGTCCTGGGCGTCCTTGAGGCGGCGCGCGATGGTCTGGCGCAGCTTCGTCATCTTCACGCGCTCTTCGCGCGCGGCATCGTCGGGCTTCGAGGCCGGGCGCGGAGCCGAGGGCGGCTTGGCCTGCCTCGCCGGCTCCTGGGCCGGGGCGGAGGGGGCCTTCGAGGTCGCCTCGATCATGTCGCCCTTGGTGACGCGGCCATCCTTGCCGGACCCGTTCACCGTGGAGGGGTCGATGCCGGATTCCCGCGCCATCTTGGCGACGGCCGGGCCGTTATCGCCGGCCGGCCGATCGGATTTCGGGGCGGCGGCGTCGCCGTGATTGCCGTAGGCGGCCGAGGATTCCTCGGCGGGCGCCTTCTCGGCCCCGTCCGATTTCGCCGCTGACGGCTCTTCCGAGCGGGTCTCGGCTTTGGTCTCGGTCTTCTTCGCGGCGGCGGGCTTGGCGCCACCACCGGCACCGGCCTCGACGATGGAGCCGAGCAGCGCGCCGGGTTCCACAGTCTCGCCGTCCTTCACCAGGATCTCGCCGAGTTCACCAGCCGCAGGCGCGTTGACTTCGAGGGTGACCTTGTCGGTCTCCAGTTCCACCAGGGGCTCGTCCGCCGCCACCGCGTCGCCCGGCTTCTTGAACCAGCGGCCGATGGTGGCCTCGCTCACGGATTCGCCCAGCGTGGGGACGAGGATATCGGTTGCCATGGTGTTCTGTCCGCCCGAATGATTTGGTCGCGTCGGATGAGGGGAATGCCGGGATCGTCAGACCGCCAGCGCTTCGTTGAGGAAGGCCTGGAGCTGGGCCTGGTGCTTGGAGAGCAGGCCCACCGCCGTCGAGGCCGAGGCGGGGCGGCCGACATAGCGGGCGCGCTTCACCTGCGACTGGGCCTGGCCGAGCACCCATTCGAGATACGGGTCGACGAAGGACCAGGCGCCCATATTCTTGGGCTCTTCCTGGCACCACACCACCTCGGCGTTGCGGAACCGCGCCATCTCGTTGGCCAGTGCCTTGAGCGGGAACGGGTAGAGCTGCTCCACGCGCATCAGGTAGACGTCGTTGACGCCGCGCTTCTCGCGCTCGTCGTAGAGGTCGTAATAGACCTTGCCGGAGCACAGGACGACGCGACGGATCTTGTCGTCCTTCACGAGCTTGATGGTGTCGTCCTCGTGCTCGGCATCGTCCCAGAGCACGCGGTGGAAGGTCGATCCCTCGGCCAGCATGTCGAGAGTCGAGACGGCCCGCTTGTGGCGCAGCAGCGACTTCGGCGTCATCAGCACCAGCGGCTTGCGGAACTCGCGGTTCAGCTGCCGGCGCAGGATGTGGAAGTAGTTCGAGGGCGTCGTGCAGTTGGCGACCTGCATGTTGTCCTCGGCGCACATCTGCAGGAAGCGCTCGAGACGCGCGGAGGAGTGCTCCGGCCCCTGGCCCTCGTAGCCGTGCGGCAGCAGCAGGGTCAGGCCCGACATGCGCAGCCATTTGCGCTCGCCGGAGGAGATGAACTGGTCGATGACCACCTGCGCGCCGTTGGCGAAGTCGCCGAATTGCGCCTCCCACAGCACCAGGGAGTTGGGCTCGGCCAGAGAGTAGCCGTATTCGAAACCGAGCACGGCCTCCTCGGAGAGCATCGAGTTGATGACCTCCAGACTCGCCTGTCCCTCGCGGATCGAGTTCAGCGAGGTGTAGCGCTGCTCGTTCTCCTGATCGATCACCACGGCGTGGCGCTGGGAGAAGGTCCCGCGCTCCACGTCCTGGCCCGACAGCCGGACCCGGTGCCCTTCGATGAGGAGCGAGCCGAAGGCCAGGGCCTCGGCGGTTGCCCAATCGATGCCCTTGCCGGTCTCGACGGCCTTGGCGCGGTTATCGAAGAAGCGCTGGATCGTCCGGTGCAGGTGGAAGCCGGGCGGCGGGGTGGTGATGCGCTGGGTGATCTCGCGCAGGATGTCGGCCGGAACGCCGGTCTTGCCCCGGCGCGGATCGTCCACGTCCTCGCGCACCGCCTTGAAGCCGGACCAGCGCCCGTCCAGCCAGTCGGCCTTGTTGGCCTTGTAGGTGCCGGCGACTTCCAGCTCCCCGTCGAGCACGGCGCGGAACTCGGCCTTGCGCGCGTCGAACTGCTCCTGCGTCAGCACGCCCTCGGCGACGAGCTTCTTGCCGTAGGTCTCCAGCGCGGTCGGGTGCTTGCGGATGCGCTGGTACATCTTCGGCTGGGTGAAGGCCGGCTCGTCGCCCTCGTTATGGCCGAAGCGGCGGTAGCACAGCATGTCGATGACGACGGGCTTGCCGAATTTCTGGCGGTACTCAATGGCGATCTTGGCCGCGAAGGTCACGGCCTCCGGGTCGTCGCCGTTGCAGTGGAAGATCGGCGCCTCCACCATCTTGGCGACGTCGGACGGATAGGGCGAGGAGCGCGAGAAGCGCGGATCGGTGGTGAAGCCGATCTGGTTGTTGATGATGAAGTGGATCGAGCCGCCGGTGCGGTGGCCCTTCAGGCCCGACAGGCCGAGACACTCGGCCACCACGCCCTGGCCGGCGAAGGCCGCATCGCCGTGGATGAGCAGCGGCACGACGCTGGTGCGCTGCACGTTCGGCTTGGCGCGCTGGTCCTGCTTGGCGCGCACTTTTCCGAGCACCACCGGATCGACGATCTCGAGATGGGACGGGTTCGCGGTCAGCGAGAGGTGGACATTGTTGTCGTCGAAGGTGCGATCGGACGAGGCGCCGAGATGGTACTTCACGTCGCCGGAGCCCTCGACCTCGGCGGGAGAGGCCGAGCCGCCCTTGAACTCGTTGAAGATCGCCCGGAACGGCTTCGACATGACGTTGGAGAGCACGTTCAGCCGGCCACGATGGGCCATGCCGATGACGATCTCCTTGGCGCCGAGGGCGCCGCCGCGCTTGATGATCTGCTCGAGCGCCGGGATCATCGACTCGGAGCCGTCGAGGCCGAAGCGCTTGGTGCCGGTGTATTTGAGATCGAGGAACTTCTCGAAGCCCTCGGCCTCCACCAGCTTGTTCAGAATCGCGCGCCGGCCTTCGGGGGTGAAGGAGATCTCCTTGCCCTTGCCTTCGATGCGCTCCTGGATCCACGCCTTCTCCTCCGGATTGGAGATGTGCATGAATTCGACGCCGAGCGTCTGGCAGTAGGTACGCTCCAAGATCTCGACGATCTCGCGGATGGTCGAATATTGGAGGCCGAGCACGTTATCGAGGAAGATCGGGCGGTCCCAATCCTTCTCCTCGAAGCCGTAATGCTGGGGATGCAGCTCCTCATGGTCGCCGCGCGGCGCGAGCCCGAGGGGATCGAGCTTGGCATGGAGATGGCCACGCATGCGGTAGGCGCGGATCAGCATGATCGCGCGGACCGAATCCTTCGTCGCCTGCTCCACTGACACGCCGCTGGCGGCGGCGACCGCAGCGCCGTTGGCGAGCTTGGCGCCATCGATCTTGGCCGTGTCGGATTTCGCCCGGATCTTGTCCCCGACCGCCTTCTCCACCACGGCCCAGTTGCCGTCGAGGGCCGAGACGATCTCGCCATTCGCATGGACCGGCCAGTTCGGCTTCTCCCAAGAGGCGCCGGCGGCGTTCTTCTCGGCGAGGCCGCTCTCGTCGCCGAGCGACTTGAAGAAGTCCTGCCATTGCGGATCGACAGAGTGCGGATCGCGGGCATAGGCCGCCTGCAATTCCTCGATATAGGCGGCGTTACCGCCGGTGAGGAACGAGGTTTCGAGGAGCGCGTCCTGGCGTGCCATCGTCGATCATCCTACCGCTTGTCGGGGGAAGCCGCCCCTGCGACCGGCCCCTGCTCCCACCGCGCCGCGCCGACGGCGTGGGGTGAGGTTTTCCGTTTCGACGCGGCAATCGTGCCGCGCCGCCTCGTCTATCTAGGTGTCGCGGTGCGAGTTTGCACCGCAACATGGTGACAGATCGACGTCCGTCTCAACCCTTGAGGACGTCGACCAGGGTGCTGCCAAGGCGGGCCGGCGACGGCGACACCCGGATTCCGGCGGCTTCCATCGCCGCGATCTTGTCCTCGGCGCCGCCCTTGCCACCCGAGATGATGGCACCCGCATGGCCCATGCGGCGGCCCGGAGGGGCCGTGCGGCCGGCGATGAAACCAACCATCGGCTTGCTTCGGCCGCGCCTGGCCTCGTCGGCGATGAACTGCGCCGCCTCTTCCTCGGCCGAACCGCCGATCTCGCCGATCATCACGATCGACTCCGTCTTGTCGTCGGCGAGGAACAGTTCGAGCATGGAGATGAACTCGGTGCCCTTCACCGGATCGCCGCCGATCCCCACCGCGGTGGTCTGGCCGAGGCCGGCATTCGAGGTCTGGAACACGGCCTCGTAGGTCAGCGTGCCGGAGCGCGAGACGATGCCCACCGAGCCGCGCTTGAAGATGTTGGCCGGCATGATGCCGATCTTGCACTCGCCGGCGGTGACGACGCCGGGGCAGTTGGGGCCGATGAGGCGCGACTTCGATCCTTCGAGCGAGCGCTTCACCCGCACCATGTCGAGGACCGGAATCCCCTCGGTGATGCAGACGATGAGCGGGATCTCGGCGGCGATCGCCTCGCAGATGGCATCGGCGGCGCCCGGCGGCGGCACGTAGACCACGGAAGCGTCGGCGCCCGTGGCCTCGCGGGCCTCGGCCACGGTGTCGAAGACCGGCAGGCCGAGATGGCTCGCGCCGCCTTTGCCGGGCGAGGTCCCGCCCACCATCTTGGTGCCGTAGGCGATGGCCTGCTCGGAATGGAAGGTCCCGTTCTTGCCGGTGAAGCCCTGGCAGATGACCTTGGTGTTCGCGTCGATCAGGATGGACATGGGTACTCTCAGCCCTTCTTCACGGCGGCGACGATCTTCTGCGCTGCGTCGTCGAGGTCGTCGGCGGGGATCACGTTGAGGCCGGAATTCCGGATGATCTCCTTGCCCTTCTCGACGTTGGTGCCCTCCAGGCGCACCACCAGCGGCACTTGGAGGCCGACCGCCTTGACCGCCGCGATCACGCCGTTGGCGATCACGTCGCATTTCATGATCCCGCCGAAGATGTTGACGAGGATGCCCTTCACCTGCGGATCGGCGGTGATGATCTTGAACGCCGCCGTCACCTTCTCCTCGGACGCGCCGCCGCCGACATCGAGGAAGTTCGCCGGCTCCTCGCCGTAGAGCTTGATGATGTCGAGCGTCGCCATGGCGAGGCCGGCGCCGTTGACCATGCAGCCGATGGTGCCGTCGAGGGCGATGTAGGCGAGGTCGTATTTGGAAGCCTCGATCTCCTTGGCGTCCTCCTCGGTCTCGTCACGCAGCGCGACGATGTCGGGGTGACGGTAGAGGGCGTTCGAATCGAAGGAGATCTTGGCGTCGAGGCACTTGAGGTGGCCGTCGCCGGTGAGGACCAGCGGGTTGATCTCCAGCATGCTCATGTCCTTGGCGGTGAACGCCTCGTAGAGCTTTGCCGTGAGCTCGCCGGCTTCCTTCGCCTGCGGGCCGGTGAGGCCGAGGGCCTTGGCCACGGCGCGGCCGTGATGCGGCATGATCCCGGTGGCCGGATCGACCGAGAAGGTGATGATCTTCTCCGGCGTGTCATGGGCCACGGTCTCGATGTCCATGCCGCCTTCCGTCGACACGACGAAGGCGACCTGCCCGGTCTCGCGGTCCACCAGCATCGAGAGGTAGAACTCGGCGGCGATCTGAGCGCCTTCCTCGATGTAGAGGCGGTTCACCTGCTTGCCGGCCTCGCCGGTCTGGATCGTCACCAGGGTCTGACCCAGCATTTCGCCGGCAAACTGCTTGACCTCGTCGATGGACTTGGTGACGCGCACGCCGCCCTTGGCGCCGGCGGGAGCGCCCTTGAACGTGCCCTTGCCGCGGCCGCCCGCATGGATCTGCGACTTCACCACCCAGACCGGGCCGCCGAGTTCCTTGGCGGCGGCTTCCGCCTCCTCCGGCTTGAAGATCGGGACGCCGCGGGAGACGGGCAGGCCGAACTCCTTCAGCACCGCCTTGGCCTGATATTCATGGATGTTCATGGAAATTTCCTCGCCTCGTCCCGACGCCGGGCGCGGGATTGGAAGACACGACACCGACATCGTTCACGCCGGCCGCGGAGGCCGGCATGCGATGCTTCTCCGTGAGGGTTAAGCCAGGGCCGGATTCACGCCCTTGCAGGCCTCGATCAGCGTCTTCACGGCGCCGACCGACTTGTCGAACATGGCCTTCTCGTCGGCGTTGAATTCCACCTCGAGGACGCGCTCGACGCCGCCCGCACCGATCACGATCGGCACGCCGACATACATCCCGTCGATGCCGTACTCGCCGCTCAGATAGGCGGCGCAGGGCAGCACCCGGCGCTTGTCGCGCAGGTAGCTCTCGGCCATGGCGATGGCGGACGCGGCGGGCGCGTAGAAGGCGGAGCCGGTCTTGAGCAGGTTCACGATCTCGCCGCCGCCCTTGCGGGTCCGCTCGACCATGGCGTCGAGCTTCTCCTGGGTGGTCCAGCCGAGCTTGACCAGATCGGGGAGCGGCACGCCGGCGACCGTGGAGTAGCGCACCAGCGGCACCATGTCGTCGCCGTGGCCGCCGAGCACGAAGGCGGTGACGTCTTCCACCGAGACCTTGAACTCGTCGGCGAGGAAGTGGCGGAAGCGGGCCGAATCGAGCACGCCGGCCATGCCGACGACCTTGTTGGTGGGCAGGCCGGAGAACTTCTGCAGGGCCCAGACCATCGCGTCGAGGGGGTTGGTGATGCAGATGACGAAGGCGTCCGGAGCGTGCTCCTTGATGCCCGTACCCACGGCTTCCATGACCTTGAGGTTGATTCCGATGAGGTCGTCGCGGCTCATGCCGGGCTTGCGCGGCACGCCGGCGGTGACGATCACCACGTCGGCTCCGGCAATGGCCGAGTAGTCGCTGGCGCCCGTATAGCTCGCATCGAACCCGTCGACCGGAGCCGATTCGGCGATGTCGAGCGACTTGCCCTGCGGCACGCCGTCGACGATGTCGAACAGGACGACGTCGCCGAGTTCCTTCAGCCCGGCCAGATGCGCGAGGGTTCCGCCGATCTGCCCGGCGCCGATGAGCGCGATCTTGCTACGTGCCATGGAAAACGAACCTCCGGTATTCGATGCCGATCCGCGATGCTCCGTCCCCGGGGACGGGCCGAGTGTCGGGCTCACGATCGCATGTTGATTTCGCCGCGCCGGTGTGGCGGAAAAGTCTCCATGCTTCAACCCGACAAGCTCGGCGCAATGCAGAGTTCAGGCCAGGCTCCGGACGACGGCCGGACGAACCGTCAGGATAAAGTTCAGCACCACGAAGGATTTAGGAAGGATCACGGTCAGTTGGTTCGGCGGCAAAGTCCAAGTGACACCCGATGGTGATTGTCACTTCGCCTAAAATGCACCCGTTCTCAGCACTTTCTGGATCGCCTGGATCACCGCGCCGAAGCGGGCCCGGATCAGGTCGGCGGGCAGATCGGAATCGTGCTGCATGGCGAGCGGATGGGTGAAGCGGTAGCTCGCATCGAAGATGTAGGCGATCGCCCGCTCCCGGTCGCGCGCCACGAAGGCGCCTGCGGCGATTCCCTCTTCCACCACCCGCTCAACGAGACTGCGCAGGCGGACCCGGTGCCGCCGGGCGATGGGCCGTGCCGCCACGGTGGCATCGAGATGGACGGCGAAGAGATGGGGTTCCCGTGCGAGCACCTCGCGCTGGGCGCTCGCCAGCGCCATCAGCAGGCGCTCGATCTTGTCGTCGGCGGGGTCGGGTGCATCGGCGATGCGAGCGAGCTCCCCTTCCACTTCCCGCAACCAGCGCCCTGCCACGGCATCGAGCAGAGCGTCCTTCGATGGGAAATAACGATAGACGTTGGCGTGGGTCATGCCGGCTTCGGCTGCCACGGCGACGACCGTCACACGTTTGTGCCCGAGTCGCGCGAGATGTTCGGTCGCGATCGCGAGAAGGCGCGCATCCACCGAGAGCGGTGCAGGACTGGCCCGGCCAAGTCGGGCCTTGGGCCTATCGGGCGGGCGGACACCCGTCATGAGTGTAGCATCGTCGCCGCCAGCAAAATCAAAGCCGACCACAAAGGACGTACCTGCCGTCTCCATCGATACTCCAGCCGGCGCTGATAAGGATGGCGGGCCGTATCCGGAGTCGGCGTCGCCACCGCTTGTCCCGCTGAGACCGAGACAGCCAGAGGCCCATACCCGGTCAGAACGTGTTCTTCCAGGCCCTTAATGCAATGAAGATTGCTTGTGCTGGTAAATTAGGGGGAAGATTCACTGCTTTAGCGAGTGCGGGTTCGGTGGAACGCAGAAAAGGATTGGTCTCCCGCTCTTGTCTCATCGTCGACGGGACGAGAAAACGGCCCGCTTCCTTGGCCGCCTCCGCCTCGGTCATGCGATTCTGCAGCGCCTGGTTGTCGGGATCGGCGGCGAGGGCGAAACGGCCGTTGGAGAGCACGTAATCGTGGCCGCTGAATACCTGCGTGTCGTCGGGCAGGGCGAGGAACCGCTCCAGCGAATGCCAGAGCGTCTCGGGCGGTCCCTCCAGCACGCGCCCGCAGCCGAGGGTGAACAGGGTGTCGCCCGCAAAGGCGATCTTCGCCTCCCGGAACCAGTAGGTGACGTGATCGCTGCAATGGCCCGGCGTCTCCCAGACCTGCGCCTCCAGGTCACCGACCCGGACGCGGTCGCCCTCGACGACGGCCACATCCACCTCCGGCACGTGGGCTCCGGCCCTGCGCGGGGCGGTCACCCGAGCCCCCGTGCGCTTCTTCACCTCCGGAATGCCCTCGACGTGGTCGAGATGCCGGTGGGTCACCAGGATGTCGGTGAGCGTCCACCCCGTCTCTTCGAGCGCCTTCAGCACGGAACCGGCCTCGGGCACGTCGATCGAGGCACAGGCGCCCGTGGCGGGATCGCGGATCAGCACGCCGATATTGTCGCTGCGGCAGAGGAAGGTGCGGATTTCGGGGCTGGACGCTGTCACGGGGCGTTCCTGTCGATGGCGCGGGTGGCGTGAGGCAAAACCGGATGCGGCGTCGAGGAGTTCCGGCTCACGGCGGTTCCGGCCTGTGGGCGACGGGCCTCGTCCCCATTGATCCGATCCGTGCCCTGCGTCAAAGAACCCTGTAACCTCGACAACGTCCGGCCGCGCCGGAGCCAGCCGATTCATGCGCCTCGACGTGACCGATCTGCGCGCCTTCTATGCCAGTCCGCTCGGCGGCGTGACGCATCGCATCGTCGGGCGCGCGATCCACGGCTTCCTCGGCTCGGTCTCGGGCCTGAGGGTCCTCGGCCTCGGCTACGCGACGCCCTATCTCGGGCCGGTCCACGTGATCGCCGAGCGCACCCTCGCCTTCATGCCGGCGACGCAAGGGGTGGTGAACTGGCCCGGCAGCGGGCGCTCCTGCTCGGCGCTCGCGGACCCGACGATGATGCCCCTGCCGGAAGCGGCGGTGGACAGGGTGATCCTGGTCCACGCCCTCGAATCGGTCGAGAGCCCGACGGAGCTGCTCCAGGACGTCTGGCGCGTGCTGACGCCCGGCGGCCGGATGATCCTCGTCGTACCCAACCGGCGCGGTGTCTGGGCGCGCCGCGACGCGACGCCGTTCGGCCACGGCCAGCCCTACAGCCGTTCCCAGCTCAGCCGCCTGATGCGGTCCACCCAGTTCTCGCCGGAAGGATGGGCCGAGGCGCTCTACATGCCGCCGGTGCAGAGCCGGCTCTGGCTGAGGACCGCCGGCGCCTGGGAGCGGTTCGGCACCCGCCTCTCGCTGCCCTTCGCCGGCCTGCACGTCATCGACGCGACGAAGCAGCTCTATCGCCCGGTGACGGTACGGCACGTGCAACGGGCGACACGCCTCGCGCCGGCGCGGGTGCTCGTTCCCGCCCCCTCCCCCGGCTGACCCCGAGGCCGCCCGCGTGCAGGCCCCTCTCGTCAAGGCACCCGCTCCATGTTGAGCCTCATCGCCCCGGAGGCGGCGCTCCATAGCTTCGTCTTCGCCTTCTCGAGCCTGTTCTCGATCGTCAATCCGGTCGGCTCGGCGCTGATCTTCTTCCAGATCACCGCGCGGAACTCCCATCCGGAGCGGGTGGAGATCGCCAAGCGCATCGGCTTCTATTCCGCGCTGATCATGCTCTCGGCCCTATGGGCGGGAGCGCCGATCCTCAACTTCTTCGGCGTTTCACTGGGGGCTTTGCGGATCGCGGGCGGGCTCGTGGTGGCGGCCTCCGCCTGGACCCTCCTCACCGCCCCCGAGGCCCGCGAAGCCCGCAAACATGCCGAAGCGACCCAGGACACGCCCGACAGCGTCGCCGACATCGCCTTCTTTCCCCTGACCCTGCCGTTCACCACCGGCCCCGGCACCATCGCGGTCGCCATCGCTCTGGGCTCGAACCGGCCTGCTTCCGGGCCCGACCGCATCGGCTTCTATCTCGGCATGTCCCTGGCGGCCCTCGCCATCGCGATCCTCGTGCGGTTCGCCTACGGCTCCGCCGACAGGGTGGTGATGGCGATCGGCCCGGTGGGCGCGCGGGTCCTCGGACGGCTCTTCGCCTTCCTGCTGCTGTGCATCGGCACGCAGATCACCGTGAACGGCGTCGGCGACGTGCTTGGGCCGATCCTCGCCGCCGGCAGACGCTGAAGTCCATCGAGGCAGCACTCGCCTCGATCACCCTGCCTTGGCATCGCCGGGCCGAGCCTGTACCGCAGGCTCGAATTCTCGAGGAAAGGCGACAGGATGCGGCTCGCAGTGGTCGGCGCCGAGGGGCGCATGGGGCGGATGCTCATCCGCGCGGTCGCGGAGACCGAGGGATGCACCCTGAGCGGTGCCGTGGAACGCGAAGGGTCGTCGGCGCTGGGCCAGGATGCGGGGACGCTGGCCGGCCTCCCGCCCCTCGGCGTCACCGTCACCGACGATCCGCTGACGGTCTTCGCGGCAACCGACGGCGTCCTCGACTTCACCACGCCGGCCGCGACGACGGTCTTCGCCGAACTGAGCGCCCAGGCCCGCATCGTCCACGTGATCGGCACGACCGGTCTCGCCGAGGCGGATTTCCGCAAGCTCGCCGCCGCAGCGCACCATGCCCGCATCGTGCGCTCGGGCAACATGTCCCTCGGGGTGAACCTGCTCGCCGGCCTGGTGCGCAAGGTCGCCGCCGCGCTGGGTGAGGATTTCGACATCGAGATCGTCGAGATGCACCATCGGATGAAGGTGGATGCCCCCTCGGGCACGGCGCTCCTCCTCGGCGAGGCGGCGGCGGAAGGAAGGGGGGTCGACCTCGCCGAAACCCGCGTCTCGACCCGGGACGGCCATACCGGCGCGAGGCGGCCGGGCGATATCGGCTTCGCCACCCTGCGCGGCGGCACGGTGATCGGCGATCACAGCGTGACCTTCGCCGGCCCCGGCGAGCGCATCACCATCAGCCACCATGCCGAGGATCGGGCCATCTTCGCCCGCGGCGCCGTAAGCGCGGCCTTGTGGGCTCACGCGAAGCCGCCCGGCCTCTACGGCATGGCCGACGTACTCGGTCTCTGATACGAGCGCCTGGTCATCGATCATTCAGGTTGGCGCGTACAACAGCCACGCAGGCGCCACTTTTGCTGCGCCGCACCATTCACCATGAAATAGGATGGACGTCCGATGGAGCGCCTGCTTGTCCTCGCTCGCCACGGCCAAAGCGAGTGGAACCTCAAGAAGCTTTTCACCGGCTGGCGCGATCCTGAGCTCACCGAACTCGGCGTCACGGAGGCCAGGACCGCCGGCCGCTGGCTCAAGCGGCAGGGCTATGGGTTCGACGTCGCCTTCACCTCCAACCTGCAGCGGGCGCAGCACACCTGCTCCCTGATCCTCGAAGAGATGGGCCAGGGCGGACTCGAGACGATCCGTTCCGAGGCCCTCAACGAGCGCGATTACGGCGACCTGTCGGGCCTCAACAAGGACGATGCCCGCGAGCGCTGGGGCGACGCCCAGGTCCATCAATGGCGCCGCTCCTACGACATCCCGCCCCCCGGCGGCGAGAGCCTGAAGGACACCGCCGCGCGCGTGCTGCCCTACTACATCCAGACGATCCTCCCGCGGGTGATGGCCGGTGAGCGCGTCCTCGTGGCCGCCCACGGCAACTCCCTGCGGGCGCTGGTGATGGTGCTCGACGGCATGACCACGAAGACCATCGCGAGCCTCGAGATCGCCACCGGCATCCCGCTGGTCTACCAGCTCAAGGCCGACACCACGGTGGAGAGCAAGGCCGTGCTCGAACGGGACATCGACCACGACGCCTGAATGCGGGTGCCGCCACGGCGACGGACCATGCGACGTCGCGGCGGGGTCTCGCACCGCAACGGCTTTTCCGAAAGCCGGCCTCCATTGCCCGATCCGATTCCACGAGTGCGGCCCTGCGGTCGCGCGGTCGGCACGCCGGAACGCTTGACAGCGGGAGGGCGTGAGCCGACCCATCGTCGGTGAGCCTTCCGCCCGAAGGCCGCGCGAGCCCTTCGCCCTATCCGGAGAATTCTCGCGTTCGAACACCTGAACCGAAGCCCCGTCAGCGGGCTCCGTCGCGGAGAACCGATCCGATGCGTCTGCGTAACCTCGTCCGTCCGGTCGCGGCACTGGCCCTGATCGCCGGGCTCTCGTCAGGCGCCATCTCCGCGGCCCTGGCGGCCGATCCGGTCTTTCCGCCGAGCTCGCGCTTCGGCTTCACGCCCCCTTCGGACATGGCATTGTCCAAGCGCTTCTCCGGTTTCGAGCGGCTGGAGGGTGGCGCGACTTTGTCCGTCGTCGAGTTGCCGTCCACGGCCTTCGTCGACCTGGAGAAGAGCTTCACCGACGAGAACCTGCGCACGCAGGGATTCGTCGTCACGACGCGCGAGGCCATCAAGGTCGCGGGCGACGTCGACGCGGTGCTCTTCACCGGAGAGCAGCCGGCGCCGGAAGGGGCCGGCACCCCGACCATCAAGAAATGGCTGCTGCTCGTCGGTGACACCACCGTCACGGGCATCATCATCGGGCAGAGCGTACCCGACGCCGAGACGCCCGAGACCATGCGGAACATGCTGACCAGCGTGAAGATCCGGCCGGAACTGACCCTCGACCAGCAGGTCGAGGCCCTGCCCTTCCGCATCCGCGAGACAGCCGGGTTCCGCCCGGTCCGGGTGCTCGCGGGCAATTCGGTCCTGATGACGCAAGGGCCAAAGGACCAGATGCTGAATCTCGAACAGCCCATCCTGGTCCTGGCCCAGGCGGTGCAGCAGCCGCCACAGCCGGAGCAGCGCGACGCCTTCGCCCGCGCCGCGCTCTACTCGAACCAGACGATGAAGGATTTCGCGGTCGAGCGCTCGCAGACCTATCGGCAGAACGGCGTCGATTGGCACGAGATCGTGGCGCGCGCCGTCGATGCGCCCTCGAACACGCCGGTCGTCGTCTCGCAGACCATCCGGTTCGCGCCGGACGGCTATCTCCGTGCGCTCGGCGTCGTGCGTGCCGATCAGCGCAGCGCGATGCTGTCGAAATTCCGCGAGGTCATCGACAGCGTCGAGGTGAAGTAGCCGCCCCGACGCGTCGATCGGGGAAACCCGAACCTGAAGAGCGACGCTCGCTCTTCGGGCTTCCCGATCAGGCCGCGTCGGCCGGATTGGCAGCCGCGGCCTTGGGGCCGCCCTTGGCGACACCGACGAGGGCCGGACGCAGGACACGGTCGCCGATGACGTAGCCGGACTGCATCACCTGCACCACCGTGCCGTTCGGGACCTCGGCATTGGGCACTTCGAACATCGCCTGGTGGCGGTTGGGGTCGAAGCGCTGGCCCTGCGGCTCGATGAGCTTCACCCCGTGGCGCTCCAGGGTCTTGGCGAGGTCGCGCTCGGTCAGCTCGATCCCGTCGATCAGGGCCTTGAACGGCCCCTCGGCCGCCGAGGCCGCATCGGCCGGCACGCTTTCCAGGGCCCGGCGGATGTTGTCGGCCGCGTTCAGCATGTCGCGCGCGAAGTTCGTCACCGCGTAGGTCCGGGCATCGGCGACTTCGCGCTCGGTGCGGCGTCGCAGGTTCTCCATCTCGGCCAGCGTGCGCAGGACCCGGTCCTTGAGTTCGTCGCGCTCGGCGCTCAGGCTCGCCAAGGCCTCCGCCGCCTCGGTCACGCGCGCTTCCGACGTCACGTCGGTGTCGGCCGCCGCTTCGGCGCGCTGCCCGTCATGCTCCATCTCGTTCGCCATCATCGCTCTTCGTCGATCGCAGGTTGCTCGCTCCGCGCCTGCCGCCGGTCGGGTTCGCCGGAGACGATCGGCACAGGGGCGATCGGAATAGGGATCGGGCCACGATGCCGAGACCCGTAAGAGGGGCTTCGGCGTCATGCTCCGGGGTCGGCGTTGATATCAGACGCGCGCGGGACGAAATCAAGCCGAGCGCCGATCCGCCTTCCCTCCCCCTCAGCCCCCCGCGAGATTCAAGCCTGCAGGGGGCTCAGGCTTCCCGCGGCGGCGGAGACTCCACGAGCGCTTCCAATCCCTCCGCCCTGAGGGCGGCGACGTCCCCGGCGAAGACCTCCATCACCGCATGCCGGATCGCGGCCTGCCGGTCGGGCTGGGTGACCCGGGTGCCGGTGAGGTCGGTGACGTAGAAGACGTCCACAGCCCGCTCGCCGAAGGTCGCCACATGGGCCGAGGTGATGTTGAGGCTGAGGCGCCCGAGCGCGCTGGTCAGTTCGTAGAGAAGACCCGGCCGGTCGAGACCGGTGATCTCGACCACGGTCTCGCGGCTCGACAGGGCATTGTCGATCGCCATGTCCGGGGGGATCAGGAACGTGGTGGAGCGGGCGCTCGGCGGGTGGCGGTCGGCCACGAGGTCGGCGATGCGGATCTCGCCCTTGAGCGCCCGCTCGATCGCGGTGGTGATGCGCTTGGCCCGGCGCAGCTCGTCGTCGTCCCGCTCGAAGGCGCGCGAGATGAAGATCGAATCGAGGGCGAAACCGTCGGTGGTGGTGAAGATCTGCGCGTCGACGATGTTGCCGCCCAGGGCCGCGCAGGCGCCGGTGACGATGGCGAGCAGGCGCGGATGGTCGGGCGAGTAGACCGTGATCTCGGTCACGCCCCGCGTCGGGTCGGTCTCGTAGACGGTGGCGACGGTGCGCCCGTCCTCCATGACCCCGCGCACGAAACCGGCATTCTTGAACTGCCGGACGGCGTCGACCTTCAGCCAGTAGGCCTGGTTGTGGCGCGCGGCATAGGCGTCGAAGAAATCCGGGTCCCAGTCGGTCAGCTGTTCGCGCAGGCCCATCTGGATCAGACGGACCCTGTCGGTCCGGGCGATCTCGGAATGGCCGCCGGAGAGCAGCACCTCGGTCTCGTCGTAGAGGGTGCGCAGCAGCGTTCCCTTCCAGGCCGTCCACACGCCCGGCCCCACCGCCTTGATATCCGCAACGGTGAGGATCATCAGCAGCTTCAGCCGCTCCATGGTCTGCACCACGGACGCGAATCTCTGGATCGTCTTCGGGTCCGAGAGATCGCGGCTCTGCGCCGTCATCGACATCAGCAGGTGATGCTCGACGAGCCAGGCCACGATCTCCGTCTCGGCCTGGGTGAGCCCGAATCGCGGGCCGATCTTCTCGGCGATGGCCGCGCCGGCGATGGAATGGTCTTCCGGGCGCCCCTTGGCGATGTCGTGCAGGAGCACCGCGACGTAGAGCGCGCGACGATGGCTGATCGTCTCGATGAGGCGCGAGGCGATGGGGTGATCTTCCGTCACCTGCCCGGAATCGATGGATGCCAGGACGCCGATGGAGCGCAGCAGGTGCTCGTCCACCGTGTAATGGTGGTACATGTTGAACTGCATCAGCGCGACGATGCGGCCGAAATCCGGGATGAAGCGGCCGAGCACGCCGGCCTCGTTCATCAGCCGCAGGATCGTCTCCGGCGAATTCTTCGACGTCAGCACGTCGAGGAACAGGGCGTTGGCCTCCGTGTCGGAGCGCAGCGAATGGCCGATGAGCCGGAGCGAGCGCGTGGCGACCCGCGTCGCATCCGGATGGATCGGCAGGTTGTGGCGGTCGGCGAGCCAGAACAGGCGGATCAGGTTCACCGGATCGCGCGAGAACGCGTCGGCGGTGCGCAGGTTGATGCGGCCGTGATCGTCGATGAAATCCTCCGCCTCGATGGCGGTGGCGCGGAAACGGTCCCTGAAGCGGCCGATCCAGCGGTCGAGGACCGGCGTGCGCTTGGCGTGCCGCGCCTCGAGGGCGGCACAGACGATAGCGGTGAGGTCACCCACTTCCTTCGCGATCAGGAAATAGGCCTTCATGAAGCGCTCGACGCCCGACAGGCCGCCGCGCGGCTCGTAGCCGAACCGCTCGGCGATCCTCGGCTGCAGCCCGAACGACAGCCGCTCCTCGGCCCGGCCGGTGACGAAGTGCATATGGCAGCGGACGCGCCAGAGAAGCTCCTCGCAGCGCTCGAACACCCGGTATTCCTCCGGCGTGAACAGGCCGGCGGGGACGAGCTCGCTCTGGTCACGGACGCGGTAGGTGTATTTCGCGATCCAGAACAGGGTGTTGAGGTCGCGCAGACCGCCCTTCCCGTCCTTGACGTTGGGCTCGACGAGATAGCGCGAGGCACCCGATTTCGAGACGCGCGTGTCGCGCTCGCGCAGCTTGGCCTCGACGAATTCCGGCGCCGTCCACATGACCAGCTCGATATCGAACCGCGTGACCAGTTCCTCGAACAGCGCCCGCGCCCCGAACAGGAAGCGCGCTTCGAGGAGGGAGGTCCGGATGGTCATGTCCGCCCGCCCTTCGCGCAGGCATTCCTCCACCGAGCGGGTGGCGTGGCCGACCTTCAGCTTGAGGTCCCACAGGACGTAGAGCATCGCCTCGACGACGCTCTCCGACCAGGCGGTCTGCTTGTAGGGAAGCAGGAACAGGAGATCGATGTCAGAGCCCGGCGCCATGGTGCCCCGGCCGTAGCCGCCGGTGGCCACCACCGCGAGCTGCTCGCCGGTGGAGGGATTGTCGTTCGGGTACAGCCGCCACACCACCGCGTCGTGGATCGTGCGGATCACCGCATCGGTGAGGTTGCTGATCCGCTGGGCGCAGGCGGTGCCGTTGCGCTCCTCCATCAGCCGGGCTTCGGCATCGGCATGACCGAGCTCGATGATGCGACGCAGCTCCGGCACGAGAAGCGCGCGCAGCTGCGTCGCCTCGCGCACATCGCGGTCGAGATTGGTGAGGACCGTTTTCAGGGCGGCGCCAGCGTCGAACATGCGCAAACCCGTTATCATGTTCCCGTAGGGACGCCAGCGACAACGCTAGGCAGAGGCGTAGATGTGATGGGCAGCCGCCTCGACATCGTTCTCTGTGGCGGAAAAATCGTTTGACGAAACGAACGGTCGTGGCTACCTCGGATGCCCCGCGTCACTGTGGGACCACGGAGATCCTTCGACCGATGCTTCTGACCCGTCGTGCCATCCTCAGTGCAATCTGCGGCGTCGCGTCGCTTCTGCTGATGCCCCGCCAGGGTGAGGCGGCGGACGTCAAGGAGATCCGCCTCGACTGGGCGACCTACAATCCGGTGAGCCTGGTCCTCAAGGAGAAGGGTTTCTTGGAAGAAGCACTGAAGGAGCGCGGCATCAAGGTCCGCTGGACCCAGTCTCTGGGCTCCAACAAGGCGCTGGAATTCCTCAATGGCGGCGCCATCGATTTCGGCTCCTCGGCCGGGGCAGCGGCCTTGCTGGCGCGGATCAACGGCAACCCGATCAAGGCGGTCTACGTCTTCTCGCGGCCGGAATGGACCGCCCTCGTCACCCGCAAGGACAGCGGCATCGCCAAGCCCGCCGATCTCAAGGGCAAGCGCATCGCGGTGACCCGCGGCACCGATCCGCACATCTTCCTCATCCGCGCGCTCCAGGGCGCCGGGCTGACGGAGAAGGACGCCAAGCTCGTCCTGCTCCAGCACGCGGACGGGCGCACCGCCCTCGATCGGGGCGACGTCGATGCCTGGGCCGGCCTCGACCCGATGATGGCGGCCAGCGAGATCGAGAACGACGACGTGCTGTTCCATCGGGATGCCGCCGCCAATACCTGGGGCGTCCTCGACGTCCGCGAGGATTTCGCCGCTGCCAACCCGGATCTCGTGCGCACCGTGATCGCGGCCTACGAGACCGCGCGCGACTACGCGATCAAGAACCCCGAAGCCCTGAAGAGCGCCCTCGTCGCCGTGACCAAGCTGCCGGAGCCGGTGATCGCCCGCCAGATCGAACGGACCGACCTGACCCGGCCCGCCATCGGCAAGGCCCAGGCCGAGTCGATCGGTGCCGCGGGCATCGCGCTGCAGCAGGCGGGGGTCATCCCAGCCGGCACCGACGTGAAGGCGGCGGTGGACGGGCTGATCGATCCGCAATTCGCGCCCGCCGCCCGCTGAGCCGTGGCCGACTTCGCTGCGACCGAACCGATGGATGCAGCCGTGCCCGAAGCGGATGACGCGAAGACGGCGTCGAAGCCTCGGCGAGAGACGCTATGGGATCGGGGCGGCCGCACCGCGCTCGGCCTGATCCTGCCCCTGGCCCTGGTGATCGGCTGGGAGTTCGCCGTCCGCACCGGCCTCGCCCAGGGGCGGCTGATGCCCCCGCCGAGCCGGATCGCCGTGACCCTCTACGACCTCGCCGCATCGGGCGATCTGTGGATGCACGTCCAGGCGACGCTGGTGCGCGTGGCCCTCGGCTTCGCCTTCGGCGCCCTGGCCGGCATCGCGGCCGGCGCCCTCACCGGGGCGCTTCCCACCGCCCGCCACATCCTCGATCCGACCCTCCAGGCGCTGCGCGCGGTCCCGTCCCTCGCCTGGGTGCCGCTGTTCATCCTCTGGCTCGGCATCCTCGAAACGCCGAAAGTGGCGCTGATCGCGGTGGGCGTGTTCTTCCCGGTCTATGTCGGCGTGGCGGGGGCCATCGCCTCCGTCGACCGCAAGCTCATCGAGGTCGGCCGCATCTTCCGGCTGTCGACGCTGCAGCTCGCCCGGCGCATCCTGCTCCCCGCCGTCCTGCCGGCGACCCTGACCGCCTTGCGTACGGGCCTCGGCCTCGGCTTCCTGTTCGTGGTCGCGGCCGAGCTGATGGGCGCTTCGGAAGGGCTCGGCTACCTCCTCATCGACGGCCAGCAATTCAGCAAGGCCGACCAGATCCTCGCGGCGATCATCGCCTTCGCGGCCCTGGGCAAGCTCGCCGACACGATCCTTGTCGCCGTGACGCGGCCGCTCACGCGCTGGCAGGACACGGCGCGGGAGACGTTGTAGGCTCGAAGATGGATCGGTTTCCACAGGATCGGACCCCCGAGTGACCCGCGAAGACGTCATCGCCCGCTTGTCATCCCTTGAGCAGCGGCTTCGCTCGAGCGGCATCGCCGCCCTATACCTGTTCGGCTCCCATGCCCGCGATGAGGCTGCGGCAGGGTCGGATATCGACGTGTTCATCGATCCCGCTGACGACAGCGTCTTCTCCCTGACCGATTACAGCGAGACTTACGACGTTATCGAGGAGGCACTTCCCGACGTGGAGATCGGTTACTCCACGCGCGAAGGGCTCGTGCCCGTCTATCGGGCGCGTATCGAGCGCGACGCGATCCGCGTGTTCTGATGAGCTCGGCCAAGGCTCCCGACATCCGCCTTCGGCACATCCTCGACCAGATCGATGGCATCGTCGCTGCCACGAAGGACAAGGATTTCACCGAGGTCCAAGGCAACTTCTTGTATGAGCGGGCGGTGGAGCGGGCAGTCCAGATCATCTCGGAAGCCGCCAAGGAGTTGCCCGCCGATCTGCGCGGCCGCTATCCGGATATTCATTGGGATCCGATCATCCGCATCGGCAACCTGCTTCGGCACGAATACTACCGCATCCGTTCGCGCGACATGTGGGAGATCGCCACCGTGCACCTGCCGTTGCTGCACCCGGTGATCGTCCGGATGCTGGAAGAGTTCGATGCTGACCCTCGATAGTCTGTCCAAGACCTATTCCGACGGCACGCGGGCGCTGGAGCGCATCGACCTCTCGGTGCCGCAGGGCGAGATCGTCGCGCTCATCGGCGGGTCCGGCTGCGGCAAGACCACGTTGCTGCGGCTCGTCGCCGGGCTCGACCGGGCGAGCGAGGGCCGCATCGTCCTCGACGGCGAGGCGATCGTCGAGCCGCATCCCGGCGTCGGGCTGGTCTTCCAGGAACCGAGGCTGCTGCCCTGGCTCGATGTGGCGGACAATGTCGGTTTCGGCCTCGCCCATCTCGCCAGAGCGGAGCGCCGGGGGCGCATCGCCCACGCCCTGGACATGGTGGGGCTCGCCGAACATGGCCGCAGATGGCCTCGCGAGCTCTCGGGCGGGCAGCAGCAGCGCGTCTCGATCGCCCGCGCCTTCGTGGCGAACCCGCGCGTGCTCCTCCTCGACGAGCCGTTCTCGGCGCTCGACGCCTTCACCCGCAAGGATCTGCACCGCCACCTCCTCGCCTTGTGGCAGGAGACGAAGCCGACGATCCTCATCGTCACCCACGATGTCGGCGAGGCGGTTGCGCTCGCCGACCGGGCGGTGGTGATGCGCCCGAAACCCGGCCGCCTCGACGATGCGATTCCCCTCGCGCTCGCCCGGCCCCGCGATCCGGCCTCGCCCCATAGCGAGGCCGCGACCCGCCGCATCCTCGCCGCCCTCGACCGGTCCCTGAAACCGGCCCAGGCCGCCGCTCCCACCGAGGCGGCGCAATGGTGGTGAGGGCTTCTCTGGCGTCCGCGCGCATCCCACGTTAGACGCCGAGATCATCGCACCAAGACGATCGAGGAAACACCCGATGGACGCCACCACCCTGCGCTCGCTCCAGGCCCCGCTGAAGGACCAGTACCGCAACACGCCCGAATCGGCGGTCATCACTCTCAAGGCCAGGGGCACCCTCGACGACACGTCCATCGCCTGCAAGGTCGAGACCGGCCGGGCCCTCGCCGTCGCCGGCCTCCACCCCGCCACCGGCGGGTCGGGCCTCGAACTCTGCTCGGGCGACATGCTGCTCGAAGCGCTGGTCGCCTGCGCCGGCGTGACCATCAAGGCGGTGGCGACCGCCCTCGAGATCGAGCTGCGCGCCGGTACCGTGAGCGCCGAGGGCGACCTCGACTTCCGCGGCACCCTCGGCGTCGACAAGGAAGCGCCCGTGGGCTTCCGCGCGATCCGCCTGAACTTCGCCCTCGACACCGACGCGCCGCAGGAGAAGCTCGACCAGCTGCTCAAGCTCACCGAGCGCTATTGCGTCGTGTTCCAGACCCTGAACCACAAGCCGGAACTGGCGGTGAGCGCGTCGAAGGGCTGATCGGCCGGGCTCGCCCTCTTCAACCTCGCCCTGCTGTCTCGGACGGGTGCGGTGGAACCCCACCCGATCGGGCAGCCTCCACGATACGATGCGGGGACGCAGGGAAACTCACGGCTGGGTCGGTGCGGGGCCGGCATCGTAATAGACCGCCGCGACCTCGTCCTGATGGAGCAGGCGCCAGCCTTCCAGGCGACGCAGGTGATCGGCGCTCAGGCCCTCCCTCCGGACCAGGGCCCAGGTGACGCCGTGGCGCGCCAGCAGGGCGGCGAATCTCTCGTTCCCAGGTGCGTCGAGGGCCTGGTGGAGGCCGTTCATGAAGCCGCCGAGGAAGAGCTGGTCGCTGCGCCCGTCGATGAAGGTCGGCACGCCGGACCGGATCAGGAAGCCGCCGAAATCGTAGTCGTTGTAGACCGGCCCGGTGAGCCCCTTCGACCGCGCCGCATCGAGGGCGGCGAGCGGAGTCATCTCGGCGCTCAGGCGCGGCGAGACCAGCAGCGCCGTGGTGAACGCGGTGAGGGCACCTGCCAAGATCATGAGGCCCCAGCGCATCGAGACGGCACGCGCCGGCTCGGCGCGCAGCCTCGGGAAGCGCGCGAGAGCGGGACCCACCACCAGGATCGGCGCGGCCAGGACGAACAGGTCCGCGAACCGGGAGTGGCGAATCATCATCACGCCGAGGAGCGCGATCAGACCGAGCCGGAACAGGTTCCGTCGCGGCGCAGCCGACAGGATGACGATGCCGCCGATGAGCATCGCACCCGCGATCACACCCGCGCCGTCGAGGCCGAGCGGTTGCCATTCCGAGATGAAGGGCAGGGATTCGCCGCTGTTGAAGAGGCCGAGATTCACCAGGAACGGGGCATAGCCGTAGGGCGTCAGGGAGGATGCCGCCGTGGCGAGCGCCAGGAAGCCGGCCCAGCGCACCGCCCTGCCGATCCATTCCGGACGAGGGCCGGAGAAGACGCCTTCCCCCGCGAGACTACCGGCGATGACGAGGCCGATCGGGTAGCTGCCGTGCAGGTTGGCCCAGGCCGCCATCGCCAGGGCGAGCCAGAGTGACGGCGTCCTCCCCCGCTCCAGTGCCGTCACGAGGCCCATTGTCCAGACGAGGAGGATCGGCACCGTGAAGACGTGCGGCCGGGCGAGGAGATGGGGGCCGAGGACGATGAAGGCGGCCGTCACGACCATGAGGGCGGCCGTGGCGGAGATCCGGCGCGCCAGCCACAGATGCAGGCCGGCGAGCGAGGCGGCGATGACCAGGATGGTCAGCATGCAGACCCCCCACCAGCCGGCGCCGGCATAGGCGCCGTAGAGCAGGACCTGCGAGGCCCATTCCTTGGCGATCCAGGGCGCGCCGGCGAAGGTGTGCGAGAACAGGTCCGTCCACGGCACCGCCCGATGGGCGACGATCCAGCGGCCGACCGCCATGTGCCATTGGCTGTCGGGATCGTTGAGAAGCTGCCCGGCCCGGGTCGCGAGAGCGAAGACCAGCACGAGGAAGACGAGGATCGAGGAAGCCGCCCTCGATCCCAGCGGCAACGCCCGCGACGGGAGGGAATCCGGCTGCGGTTCGGCCGAGAAGGACACCACGTCGGACCTCATCCCGGCTGCCCCATTCCCGCCTGCGTTGCCGGCGAGGAGCCGGAGAAGATGTGCCGGCTCAAGATCATGTAATTCGCCGCCGGGATGGCGATGCAGACGACGAGGATGGAGAGCCAGGGCGGTCCGCCGAAGGTGTCGGTCACGAGGGCGGGAATCGCCGCGGCCGCGCCGTACCCGGCCATCGTCAGCGCGGAGAACCGCAGGGCCGAACGAGGCGCGGGCTGCCTGTCGCCGAAGGTCAGCCAGCGATGTCCGGCATAGGACCAGATCGAGGCGAGCCCGTAGGACAGGGGCGAGGCCAGGGTGAGGGGCAGGCCGGCGAGCGTCGTCATCGCCAGGCTCGACCCGGCATAGAGCAGGGTCGCGATCCCTCCGACCAGGATCATCCGCGCCAGCCGCATCGTCAGGCTCGGGGTCGTCACCGACGGAATCCGCACGTCCGGCCGGAATGCAGACTCTGCGTCATGGGATGAACCGACCGGGCTGGCGGATGAGGATACCGGCCCCGATGGTTAGGCGCCCGCGCTTAAAGGCGGCTTAATCCCGTCGGGCCGAGGCGGCGAGCCGTCCCTCGATCGCATCCCAGACGGACACGGCGAGGTCCGGCCCCCCGAGCCGCTTGATCGCGCGGATGCCCGTGGGAGAGGTGACGTTGATCTCGGTGAGATTGCCGTCGATCACGTCGATGCCGACGAGGATCAGGCCGCGGCGGCGGAGTTCCGGACCGATCGTGGCGCAGATCTCGCGCTCGCGCTCGGTGAGATCGGAAGCCGAGGCGGCCCCGCCGCGAACCATGTTGGAGCGGATGTCGTTGAGGGCCGGCACCCGGTTGATGGCGCCGAGCGGCTCGCCGTCCACGAGGATGATGCGCTTGTCGCCCTCGGTGATCTTGGGCAGGAAGCGCTGGACCACCCACGGCTCGCGGAACGTCACCGAGAACAGGTCGAACATCGAGCCGAAATTGGCGTCTTCCGGCAGCACCCGGAACACCGCCGCACCGCCGTGGCCGTGGAGCGGCTTCATCACGATGGCGCCGTGCTCGGCCCGGAACGCCTCGATCTCCGCCTTGTCGCGGGTGATCAGGGTCGGCGGCATGAGCTTCGGAAAATCGAGGACGAACAGCTTCTCCGGCGCGTTGCGCACCTCGGCCGGGTTGTTCACTACGAGCGTGCGCGGATGGATCC
The DNA here is from genome assembly GCF_042679825.1 of Methylobacterium marchantiae. Classification (NCBI taxonomy): domain Bacteria; kingdom Pseudomonadati; phylum Pseudomonadota; class Alphaproteobacteria; order Hyphomicrobiales; family Methylobacteriaceae; genus Methylobacterium; species Methylobacterium marchantiae. The sequence goes on from NZ_JBHTND010000010.1 coordinate 132,556, forward strand.
GCTCCAGCATGTGGGTCGCGGTGATGTAGGCCATGTCGAAGGGCGGGTCCTGACGCATCAGCACCACGTCGACATCGGCGAGGTCCACCCGCTCCACGGGGCCGAGCGTCGCGTGAGCGCCCTCCACGTCCTGGACCCGGAGGGGCTCGACCCGCGCCGTCACCACCTGCCCCTGCATGGAGAGCCGGTCGGGCGTGTAGAACAGGAGGTCGTGCCCTCGCGCCTGCGCTTCGAGGAGCAGGGCGAAGGTGGTGTCACCGGCGATCTTGATCGCCCGGATCGGGTCCATCTGAACCGCGACGGTCAGGGCCATGGCGCACGAGCCTCGTTCATCGTCCGGTCCGGAACGGCCGGCCAGTCTTGCGGGAACCTGGGCCTATAGCATCGATCCGAACGCCGGGTCCGGTTCGATGCCGTGCCGACACGCACTCCCGCAGCGAACCGGTCTCCGCCCGGTCAGAGACCGCTCAGTTGTCGGTCGATCCGCGCTTCTGGGACTTGCCGCCGCTGCGGCGATCGTAGTCGCCAATGGCGTTGCGGCACTCGGCCGAAAGGCGCGGACGATTGCGTTCCATGCACTTCTCGGCATCGCTGCTGTTGGGATCGACGCCGGCGCAGAGGCGGAAATAGTCGTTGGCGCAGCCGAGCTGCAGACCCTGGTCTTCGCGCTGAGCCTGGGCGGGGCCGGCCGCAAGCAGGAGAAGGGCGAAGGGGGCGGCTTTCAGGGCCAGGGACAGGCCCTTCGAGGGGCTGGAGGGTCGTGTCGTTAACACGCGCATTCTGCGTTGTCCTTCGCTCGGATCGGATTGAGGCGGCATATCGGGCGCACCCATGAGTTAGCAAGCGCGCGGGATGCCGCCCCGGTTCCGGTCAAGCATGGCGGACGCATGGAGGAAGGCATGGGCGTGTCGCACCGGTCACACTCATCGAGAGCGGGCATGGGAGGCCGGCGACAAAAAAAGCCCCGCTCGAAGGACGAGCGGGGCCGAGTGCAAGGGAGGAAACGCCCGCCATGGGCAGTAAAATTCGAAGCAAGTTGCAAGCCAGAAGGATTTTGCGCTTTGAATCCCGGAGCTTCCCCACTTGCGGCGAAATTGTCACGCGGGTCGTTTCCCCGGTTCGGCCGCGCTGCGCTTTCCTTCGAATCGACGGGCGGGAGAAACATTCCGTTAACCACCCCGTGATGATCTCCCCCTGCATCACGATCGATTGAGGATCCGGACGGGGCAGCGCCCCGGCGGGATTCGAGCGGACGAGTCCGGCAGGATCGGGTGATGCAGACCGAGGATCGATGGGATCGCCCGCGATGACGCCTGACCGCAAGTCCCTCATTGGCAAGGCTCACAGCGTGGATTCACCTGTCGGGCCAAGCGACCGTTCGATGCCGCGCCCATCGGCGAGCGTGGTGGCGTTCCGCCAGCCCGCCGCCCGCCGCTTCCGTCGCGACGCCGAGGATGACGGAGCACTACGCGGCGAGATCCTGCTGTTCACAGGCGTCCGCTACGAGCGCATGCCCGAGCCGGCAGCACCCGCGCCTCGCCAGCGCCGCCGATCCTGACGTCTCCGATCCCGCCGTCGGACCCGGCAGGTTTCGTCACCGAACGGACTCCGTCGGATCTCCAGATCTAAGGAAGCGTGATGCCGGCGTTCCACCCCGTCAGCCCGTCCGGGCGCATGGTCCGGATCGCGTCGATCGCCGTCTCCCTGCTGCTGAGCGCCTGCGCCCAGGAAGGCGATTTCGGCCGCCCCGCCCCGAGCGCCTGGAACAGCCTCGTCGCGACCACCGGAACCGTGGCGGCCCGCTATCGCAACGAGCCGGCCTCCTATTTTCCCTTCACCGACGATGAGCGCACCCTGCGCGACCGCGCCTGGCGCTTCCTGATGCCGGCCGCCGAGCGCGAGGCCTTCATCGACATTCTGGCGAACCTGACCCGCACCCGCGTGCTGCCGCCGAACTGGCGCGACGACGACGTCACCACCTACCACGCGGCGCTGATCTCGGGCTCCTTCCGCTCGCCGGTCTCTCGCTATCGCCGCCTTTCGGACGACATCACCGCGGATGCGCGCCTGATCCCGCTCTTCGTGGCGACGGCGGCGCGGGTGGCGGATGCCGATACCCTGCGCCTGCGCAGCCTGCCCTTCGTGAAAAGCCTCGACGACGAGAACATCCGCCAGGCCGCCATGCGGGTCGCCGAGAACCGTTGCCTCGTCGCCTGGGTCCGGCTGGAGACGGGCGTGCGGTCGGAGCGCTACCGCTACGCGCTTCAGCATCTCGTCATCGAGGTTCCCTCCGTCGAGGGCGTCTCGGCCGAGCGCAGCCTCGCCGGGCTCGATGGACGCCGGGCGCTCCTCGACCCGCTGCTGCCGCTGGAGGCCGAGGCCCGCTGCGGCTTGGTGGAGGCGCCCGCTCCCCAGGCGGCCCTGCCCATCGTCGCGAAATACTGAGCGGGCGACCCCCGGCTGTAAAGCTGCTTCCCGACGTCCGAAGCCTGTCGGACAATCGGAGAAGGCATCAGCCGCCGGATTTCGCGGCGTCCTCGGTCGGGCTGTCGATGGTGCAGGAGACGGCCTGGACCGCTTCGTTCGCCGCCTGCCGCTGGCTCGGCAGGGCCGCAACCACGCGGACGACCACGAACCCCTCCCGCTCGGTGGCGACGATGCGCACGTCGCGGCTCACGTCGTTCTCGTCCTCGTTGGCCAAAGCCTCGTCATATTGCGCGCGGGTGAGGATCACGAGATCGAGGGCACCCCGCACCGCGGCCTGATCGGTCACGGCATAGAAGGCTCCCCGCCGTCCGTGGACGGCGAGCGACAGCATCAGGGCGCCGGTCCTGGCCGAGACCCGCATCGGACCCTCGGCGAGATTGTAGGCGCAGATGCCAACTGCCACGGACGGGTCGGGGATCGGCAGCCACGCCTCGGCGGGGGCCGGGTTGATGCCGGTGGAGAGCGTGTAGACCGGCATCGCGTGGTCGAGGGTCTCGCTGGTGCGCGCCTTCGTCAGCGCATCGGATTCCGACAGGCTCGGGATCGCCAGCACCACAGCGATATGGACCAGACCAGCCAGGACCAGACCGGCGAGCGTCGCGAGGACGAGGCGGCCGCGCGGGCTCATTCCGCGCATCCCGTACGGGCGATCGTGGGGACGGCGGATCGCTCCACCGTTCCGGCGCTCGCCGCCACCGGCGTGTCGTAGAGGCGCAGCGCCAGCCGCACCGGCCCCTCGGCGCGGGGCATCGGCAGCCAATTGCCGGGCCGGACATCCGGGGCGAGAAGGATGGCGAAGCGTCCATCCACCTCACGCAGCACCTCCGTCGAGGTGAAGCCTTCGCGCAGCACCGGTCGCTCCGGGTCACGCTTGCCGCGCCCGGCGACGGTGAGGGTCCAGGCCCGGGCCGGCGGCGTCACTCCGGCGATCCGATAGGTGCAGCTCGCATCGAGGGCACGGCCCTGGTCGTCCTGCGCCGCGGTGAGGAGCAGCCCTTCCCCGACCGCGAGGGGGATTTCCCCGCGCCGCGCATTCACCGCGCGGGCATAGGGATCGGCGCCGAGGGAACCGGTCCGCGGCCACGCCGTCCAGCTTCCCACCGACACGCCGCCGAACGGATAGCCGCCGCGCGTCGCGTAATCGGCCGTCGCCAGTCCGAGCCCCGCGCCCAGGGCGAGGGTGTACACGACGAGCCCGACGGTGGAGGTCCTGCGCAGGAATCTGCGGAGCGCCCGGCTTCCGCGGCCGGCGACGCCCGCGACATCCAGCGACGCGCCCGGCCGGGCGGGTTTGGTGGTCGTGCTCATGGGAGGGCTGGAATCCTGGACCCGTGTGGACACTGTCGTTACGGGATGCCGATCCGGCCGCCGACCGAGCGGGCGCCGTCGGCGACATCGCCGGTGCTCTCGCCCGCTGCGGCACGGGAACCGGCCGGCGCGCCCTTCTCGACGGTGCGGAACAGCCCGTTCATGCTGCCGATGACCTCGAACGAGCGCCGCGAGAGCTTGCCGGCCGCGCTCGCGGCGGCGTTGACCGGCGCCGAGGCGGTTCCTGCCTGTGCCACCGGACGCGCATTCTCCTTGAGGCCCGGCATCGGCTTCAGCTCGATTCCCTGATGGGCGGTCTCCATCACGTCGTGCCAGGCCATGGCGGGCAGCGAGCCGCCGGTCATCTTGTTGGTGGAGGTGGAATCGTCGTTGCCGAACCAGACGGCGCCGACGAAGTTGCCGGTATAGGCCACGAACCAGGCGTCCTTGTAGGCGTTGGTCGTCCCGGACTTGCCCGCGACCTTGATGCCTTCGAGCTGCGCGCGGCGGCCGGTCCCCTCTTCCACCACCTTATTCAACATGAAGTTCATGTCGGCCACGACCTGGGTGGAGAGGATCTGCTCGGGCTTCTCGTCGGCATGGCGGTAGATCACCTCGCCCGACGAGTTCCGCACCTCCATCGCCGCGTAGGGCTTGGCCTTGCGGCCGCCATTGGCGAAGACCGCATAGGCCGCCGCCTGATCGATGACGTTCACCTCCGCCGAACCGATGGGCAGGGACACCGAATCGGTGAGCGGCGTGGTGATGCCCATGCGATGGGCCATGTCGACGATCTTGGCGCGGCCGGCCTTGGCGGCGGGGAAGTCGCCCTTGATGCCGATGGCCTTGCCGAGCGCGATGGAGATCTGGATCGGGATCGTGTTGATGGACTTGGCCACCGCCACGGTGAGGTTGGTGGCGCCCGAGAACGAGCGGCCGTAATTCTGCGGGCACCAGTTGCCGAGGCAGACCGGCCGGTCCACGACCTTGGTGTCCGGCCGGTAGAGGCCGGCGGCGAGGCCCGCCGCGTAGACGTAGGGCTTGAACGAGGAGCCCGGCTGACGCAGGGAATCGGTGGCCCGGTTGAACTGGCTCTCCCCGTAATCGGCGCCGCCCACCATCGCCCGCAGAGCCCCGTCCGGATCGAGGATGACCATCGCGGCCTCGTCGACGTCGTACTGGTCGCCGTACTGGCGCAGGATGTTCTCGACGGCCTGATCGGCGCGTTTCTGGATGCCGATATCGAGAGGGGTCTTCACCGTCAGCACGCGGTCGCTGCGCAGGCGCCCGGCATCGGCCATGCCCTTGATCTCGCCGAAGGCCCAGTCGAGGTAGTAATCGGCGGTGATGTCGCGGGTGCGGGTCACCGGCGTCGCCGGGTTGCGCAGGGCCGTCTGGATCTGGCCTTCGGTGACGAAGCCGGCCTCCACCATGTTGTGCAGGACGTCGCCCGCGCGGGCGCGCGCCGCGGGCAGGTTCACGTGCGGCGCATATTTCGTCGGCGCCTTGAACAGGCCGGCGAGCATCGCCGCCTCGGCGAGGCTGACATCCTTCAGCGGCTTGCCGAAATAGTAATCGGCCGCTGCGACCGCGCCGAAGGTGCCGCCGCCCATATAGGCCCGGTCGAGATAGAGCTTGAGGATCTCGTTCTTGCTGAGATGGCTCTCGAGCCACAATGCCAGGAACGCCTCGTTGACCTTGCGCTCCAGCGAGCGCTCGTTGGTCAGGAACAGGTTCTTGGCGAGCTGCTGCGTGATCGACGAGCCGCCCTGGGTGTTGCCGCCGCCGCGCGAGTTCGAGACGAGGGCGCGGGCCGTCCCGATCGGGTCGATGCCCCAATGCTCGTAGAAGCGCCGGTCCTCGGTCGAGACCAGCGCCTTGATCATGCTGTCCGGAAAGTCGTCGAGCTTCAGCGAGTCGTCGTGCTTGATGCCGCGCCGCCCGACCTCGACGCCGTAGCGGTCGAGGAAGGTGACGGCGAGGTCCTGCTGCTTCAGCCAGTTGTCGCTGGTGAGGTTGAAGGCGGGCTGTGCCAGGGCCAGCATCACCACCGCGCCACCGGTGCCGAGCGTCACGGCCTCGCTGGTGAGATCGAGGAAGACGCGCTTCCAGCCGCGCACGGAGAAGACCTGCATCCGCTCCTGGAAGCGCTCGTAGGTCTCGGCGGTGGAGCGGCCACTGTCGTACAGGCTGGCATTCACCCAGGCGTCGAAGCCGAGGGAGGCACGCTTGATCCGCGTCAGGAGCGAGGTGGCTTTGGGCAGGCGCACGACGTGATCTCTGTCCTCAACGCATCGCCGGCATCGCTCGCCGATGCCGCGGGGTCAGCCCTACCAAGCTCCGCGCCCGTTCGCGAGGCCTCGCGATCCACATCGGACCCGCATGGCCCGCACCGCCACGACCGGCCGCGTGAATCGATTCTCCACCCATAATGCGCCCGGCGGAGGAGAAGTCTCGGCGTTCGAGAAAATAACCCTTCGTTAACCTTGACGCTCGAATGGGGCGCGGTGGTGGCATCCCTTGCCGATGCCTCCCACATGCGTCAGAGGAGGCCATACGCGTCCCCTCTCCATTCCCGAAACCGAAGGTGCTCCCGGATGAGCGACCGCACATCCGCCAGGGTCGCTCCGGGGCGTTCCGGCCGCCGGGCCGTCGAGCCGTTCTGGCGTGAGAAGACCCTCGACGAGATGTCGTCGGCCGAGTGGGAGAGCCTGTGCGACGGCTGCGGCCGGTGCTGCCTGCTCAAGCTCGAGGACGACGATACCGGTGAGGTCTATCATACCGATGTGGGCTGCACCCTCCTCGACGGGCTGGGCTGCCGCTGTCGGGATTACGTCAATCGCCAGAGGCGGGTGCCCGATTGCGTCCGCCTGACGCCCGAGGCCGTGCGGACCATTCCGTGGCTGCCGCCGACCTGCGCCTATCGCCTGGTGCGCGACGGGCACGATCTCTATCCCTGGCATCCCCTCGTCTCCGGCCGTCAGGCCAGCGTCCACGAGGCCGGCATCTCGGTGCGCGGCCGCGTCTCGGGCAACGAGGAGGAGTTCACCACCGACGAGCTTCTCGACCAGATCGTCACCTGGCCCGGCCGCACCCCGGAGACCGAGGACGAGGAGTGAGCGCGACGACGGTTCCTCACTGATCGAGGCGGAAGCGATCCACGTCGCGCAGGAGCGCGAGGAAGGCGCGGGCGCCGTGATCGAGGGCCGCGAGACCGGCCTCCCGTGTGCCGAGGGTCGCATTGCCGATGGCACCGGACGGGTGGAGATCCTGTGCCTTCCAGGCGAAGGCGGCGGGCCGGCCGGCGCGCAGATGGGAGAAGTCCCGCTCCATCGTCACTGAGCGGGGTGTGAAATCGGCGATGGCCTCGCTCCGCACCGCGTCGGGTTTCAAGGCCAGCATCAGTGCCGTCTCGACGGCGCCGGCATGGATGCCGTGCCTGATCTCGTCTTCTGGAAACAGGCCCGCCGGGTATCCGAACCGGCTCCAGGCGGTGGTGACGGCGAGCATGCCGAGGCCGCGCAGGTCGCTCGCCACGAGGTCGATCAGGCCGCTATTGCCGCCATGCGAGGTCACGAGGACGAGCTTGCCGCATCCCGCGCCGTGAATGCTGCGGCCGATCTCGATCCAGGCGCGCAGGGCCGTCTCGGCCGTCAGCGTGAGGGTGCCGGGGAATGCGTCGTGCTCGTCCGACTTGCCGACGCTCTGGACCGGCAGGAGGAGGATATCGAGCTCGCCCGAATCGAGCTCCGCCAGACGGGAAAGGTAGCCATCGGCGATGGTGACATCCGTGGAGAGCGGCAGATGAGGACCGTGCTGCTCGACCGCCGCCACGGGAAGGACGGCGATGGCGCGATCCATAGCGGATGCACCGATCTCCCCGGTCGTCAGGTCAAACCAGTTCCGCACCGTCATGGCTGCCGCTTCCCGCGCGGCTCCGTGCCGCGAGGGTGATCTTTAGGCCGGATCAGCCGTCGTAAGAAGACGCCGCCGGGATCGTCTCAGCGCGACGGCCGCAGGAGCCAGCCGAGGCCGAAGGCGGCCGCCGCCACGAGGGCGAGCGTCATGGCCTTGTTCTCGTCAGCCCGAGCCGCCACGGCCCGTCCGCGGCGCACGGCCTCGCCCCGGTAATGGCGACCGCGGCGCTGGGCCTCGTCGGCCAGGGCGTAGCCGCGATCAGCGATGGCGTGTCCGCGCTGTTGCGCCTCGTCGGCCAGGGCATGGGCCCGTGCGCTCGCTTCGTCGATGAAGCGCTCGCCGTCGCGGCGCAGATCGCTCACCGTGTCGCGGGCTTCGCCATAGGCGTATTGCGCGGCGCCGGCAGCCTGGTCGTAGGCGCCTTCGACCTGCTGGCGCGCGCGTCCCGTCACGGCACCGAGGACCGACTTGCCCCGGCCCTGCAGATTGCGGACACCGCCGTCGAAATGATCTCTGTTCATGGATACATCTCCTTCTTGCGAGCGGAAGACGGGGCCAGCCCCTGATCCACTCGGTCGGGTCATCGTGGCGGGCAAAGCCCCGACGACGCTCCCGACCATCGTGCGTGATTGGATTTTCGCGAGTCTCAGATCTTCTTGACGGCGTCGGCGGCGCTCTGGGCGGCGCCCTTGATGCCGTCCTTGGCATCGCCCACCGTCTTCTGGGCCTCGCCCTTCAGCTCCTGCGCCTTGCCTTCGGCCTGCAGCTTCTCGTTGCCGGTGGCAGAGCCGATACCCTGCTTGATGTTGCCGACGGCTTCGTTGGCGAGGCCCTTGATCTTGTCCGTCGTGCTGCTCATCGAACCGTTCCTCTTTCGTCGATCGGGTCCGCCCGGACACGGCATGCGCCGGGCGCCGCGAAGTCGAAAGCTGAACGGTATAGAACGTTGGAATGTTCCTCCCGGGGCACTGCGTACAGTATCCTTTTCGACAAAGCCCGTGATCGATATCGCACCGCGTCATTCTCCGACGCAAAAGCCTTCGATGGTAAGAATTTGAATTTTTTATACACGCGGTCCAAATTTTTTGTTTCCGATCGGACCGAACTCGCCAGCAAAGTTTCTTGAATTCAAAATATTCCCGGCTAGAACTCGGCCAATGATCAACAAGACACCGAGGAAGACGGTCGTGACCGTGCGCGCCGACGCCCCGGCTCGGGGCAGGCCGACCCTGCCGGGGCTGGAACCGACGACCGAGCGCGTATCCGACGGATACCGCTGGGGTCAGCTTGTGATCGGCGTGATCTGCATGGTGATGATCGCCAACCTGCAATACGGC
>NZ_JBHTND010000011.1:0-132368 GCF_042679825.1 Methylobacterium marchantiae
ACGGCGTCCGCAACACCCTGAAGCGCGCTCTCGGGAAGCAGACGAAGCGATGACGGTTCGTCAAGCCCGTCGAGGATCGAGGTTTCTATCCGTGACACCGAAGCAACCTCACGCCCGGAGATAAAGACATGCGCGCAAATCCCTGCGGCAGATGAATATTCTTGAGAAAATCAAGCCTCATCGCACCTCTCTACGACTCAGCCGACATCAAGGGGAGCGACACCTGAAGCACGCCCGTCGGGCCCCAGAGTGATCGTCTGGATCCGTGCCTCGGCCTTGCGCAGCAGGCCCTCGCAATGCCGCTTCAGAGCCTCGCCGCGCTCATAGATTGCGACTGATTCGTCGAGGGGTACATCCCCCTTCTCAAGACGTCGTACGATCTCTTCGAGCTGTTCGAGTGCCTTCTCGAACGGCAGGTCAAGGCTCTCCTCGGAAGCCTCTGAATCGGTTTTCGCCGCCACGGCAGATCGCGCTGCGGTCATCCCACGTTACCCCTCATTCTGCCGGTCTAAGCCTGCGCGCGCCTACCCGACAAGCCCAAGGGACCGTGGGCTGCCCCATCCATCAGCACTTCGTCAAGGGTGGCGTCGTTTCGGCCACACTGAACCCATCTTAATTATAACCTGCATTGCGTGGCCCGTAGCTTCACGCCAGCGCGAGCATGAATGGAGCTCCTTCGAACGCGTCGGCTCCGCGGCCGATCGCTGCGATCGCAGCGGTCATCCGCCCGTCGCGTCGGAGAAGTCGATCGGCTATGTCCACGAACAGCGCATTGGGCGTCGCCGAGGGCGATGCGGCCCGCAAGACGCGCGCGATCTCGGCTTCGCCCCGCTCGGGCGCCAAGGCGCAGGCGGCAATGAAGGCAGCAGCCGTCGAACGGCTGATCCCGGCATAGCAGTGGATCAGGAGCGGCCGGTCTCGGTCCCAAGCCTCGGCAAAATCGAGAATCCGGTGGACATGGACCTCCCCGGGCAGGACGTGGCCGTCGAGGGGGGAGACGATGTCACTGACCTCGACGACGCAGTGGTGCCCCTCGGCGATGGCATCCGGGCGACCGATCGCCGTCCCCACTTTCATGAGCGTCATCAAGTGACTTGCGCGGGTCCGCTCAAGCGTTGTGGGAAGTTGTGATAGGGGACAGACATGGATGGTCGGCATGCAGGCGTCCGGAGATGAGGGCGTGAAAGCGGACGAGAAACCGGGTCTGCGCCTCAGCGGTGGACCAGGGCTCAATCAAGCTCAAGGCGTGACGTCCCACGGCATCCGGCACGCCGAAGATCGTGCCGGCCTCCTCTGTCTCGAAGCCGGCGAGCCGCGTCGCCTCGTGATAAGCCGCCATCGCGTCGGCGCGCTTGACGAAGTGGGCCTCCTCGTCGGACGGAGTCGGCAAGCCGAAACGCAGGCGTATCGCCGCCATCAGGCGCAGCTCCACCGCCTTGTACGACTGGCCGATCACCGCCTTGAACGGAGAGATGATGTCGCCGATCACGTATTCCGGTGCGTCGTGGAGCAGGAACTCGAGGCGCTGCGACCAGCTGGCCTCCGGAACGAGATCGGCACCGATCGCTTCGACTAGAAGCGCGTGTTGGGCAACGGAGAAGACGTGCGGTCCAGCCGTCTGACCGTTCCAGCGGGCGACTCTGGCGAGGCCGTGGGCGATGTCGGCAATCTCGATGTCCTGCGGCGAGGGATCGAGGAGATCGAGGCGGCGGCCCGACAGCATACGCTGCCAAGCGCGAGGAGCGGGCGGGCTCAACCTTCCGCTCCGAGTTCCGCGCACGGCGCGTGGCGGTGACAGCCCACCAAGTGATCGTTGATCATTCCCACCGCCTGCATGAAGGCGTGGACGATGATGGGGCCACAGAACGTGAATCCCTCCGCCTTGAGCGCCTTCGAGATCACCCGCGAGACGTCCGTCTCGGTGGCGATGCCGGACCGGTCCCGGGCGGTGCCCTGGATCGGCGCGCCGTCGACGAAGTCCCATAGGAACCGAGAGAAGCCCGGCCCCCGCTCCTCGATGGCGAGCCAGGCGCGGGCGCCGACGATGGCACCGACGATCTTGGCACGATTTCGGATGATCCCGGTGTCCTGCATCAGCCACTCGACATCCGCGTCGGTGAGGCGGGCCACTGCCTCCGGCTCGAATCCAAGGAAGGCGCGGCGAAAGCCTTCGCGGCGGCGCAGGATCGTGATCCAGGACAGGCCGGCCTGGAACCCGTCGAGGATCAGCTTTTCGTAGAGGGCCCGGCCGTCACGCTCGGGCACGCCCCATTCGGTATCGTGGTAAGCGACGTAGACCGGGTCGAGCCCGGCCCACCTGCAGCGTGGACAGCCGTCGGGATGGTGGATCAGGCCGGTCGGATCATCGGACATGACTGAAGTTTATCTGGAACAGATCAGGAACACCAGCGACCCCTCTCATCCGGCCGGCACCACTTCGGGAAAGGGGAAGGTGGCGTAGGACGGCTTCTCGACACCGAGGATCACGCTGTGTGCCCGCACCGGCTCGCCAGCGGCAACGGCATCTGCGAGCCGATCGAGCCGCAGCGTGGCGAGGCCACGCGATCCCGAGACGCTGCCGATGGTGCCGAGTCCGCGCGGGCCGGCAGTCACCTCTGAGCCGGACACCAAGGGCTCACCCCCGACCGAGACCACGGGAACGATGCGGGTCCGTGCGGTGCCGCGATGCTGCATGCGCGAGACCACCTCCTGGCCGACGTAGCAGCCCTTGCGGAAATCGATCCCCCCCAACTGGTCCATCATCGCCTCGTGCGGGAAGGCGTCGCCATAGGCGAAGTCACGTCCGCCCTCGGGGATGCCGTGAATGATTCGATGGGCATGATAGTCGGCCTCCGTAACGTCGGCCGAGAAGGCGCCTTCGATGAAGACGAGGCGCTCCCCCAGGGCCGGGAGGCGCCCGTCGCTCAGGCGCTCGGTCTCGGCGGCCGTTTCGGCCCCGTCCCAGGCGGCGGCGACGCCCAGGGCCGGATCGAGCGTGATCGTCACCTTGGCACGCAGGCGGTAGAGGGTGAGGCGCTTGGCCAGGGCAGAGGCATGCTCGGCCGGGCAGTCGAGGCGGAAGCCCTCATCCGCCCGCGAGATGAGAAAGTCGAACAGGATCTTGCCCTGGGGCGTGAGGAGGCAACCGAGACGCGCTTCGCCCGGCTCCAGCGTTTCGACGTTGCAGGTCACCACGCTCTGGAGAAAGTTCGTCGCGTCCTCGCCCGCGATGACGATGACGGCGCGGTCCGGCAGCAGGGCGATCGGCATGAGAACTCCTCGTTCGGCGTTGCGCGCCGCGAGACGCTGACATAAGCCGCCGCCACCCGCGTCTCAACGCTGATCAGGAGCGACCCCGATGGACCAGCCCTTCGATCTCCTCCTCACCGGCGGCAGGATCATCAACCACGACGGCGAGCACGCCGCCGACCTCGGCATCAGGAACGGGCGCATCGCCGCTATCGGTGACCTGTCCCGAGCCTCCGGACAGCGCCAGGATTGCACAGGCCTGCATCTGCTGCCAGGGGTCATCGATACCCAGGTCCATTTTCGCGAACCCGGACTTGACCATAAGGAAGACCTCGAATCGGGCTCCCGCGCGGCGGTGATGGGCGGCGTCACCGCCGTATTCGAGATGCCCAACACCAACCCGCTGACCACCAGCGCCGAGGCCCTAGCCGACAAGGTCGCGCGCGGGCACCACCGCATGCATTGTGACTTCGCCTTCTGGGTCGGCGGCACTCACGAGAATGCAACGCAGGTCGCCGAACTCGAGCGTCTGCCGGGGGCGGCCGGCATCAAGGTGTTCGTCGGCTCCTCCACCGGCTCACTGCTCGTCGAGGACGATGCCGGCGTCACCGAAATCCTCAAGCGCACCCGACGCCGAGCCGCCTTCCACGCCGAGGACGAGCCAATGCTGCGAGAGCGCAAAGATCTGCGGGTTCCTGGCGATCCGTCCTCGCACCCGGTCTGGCGCTCGCCGGAGGCCGCGCTGAAGGCGACGCAGCGCCTGGTAGGGATCGCGCGCGAGACCGGCGCACGGATCCACATTCTCCACATCTCCACCGCGGAGGAGATGGTCTATCTCGCCGATCACAAGGACGTCGCCAGCGTCGAGGTGACGCCGCACCACCTCACCCTCGACGGCAGCGAAGCCTATGCGCGCCTCGGCACTCTGGTTCAGATGAACCCGCCGGTGCGCGATGCCGGCCATCGGGACGGGATCTGGCATGGGCTCACTCAGGGCGTCGCCGACATCCTCGGTTCGGATCACGCACCGCATCTGTTGGAGGAGAAGGCCAAGCCCTATCCGGATTCGCCATCCGGCATGACCGGAGTGCAGACGCTGGTGCCGATCATGCTCGACCACGTCGCCAATGGGCGGCTGTCCCTCGCTCGGTTCGTCGACCTGACGAGCGCCGGGCCGAAGCGCCTGTTCGGCATCAGCCGAAAAGGGCGCCTCTCGGTGGGCTACGATGCCGACGTGACGGTGGTGGATCTCAAGCACCGCGAGACCATCCGCAACGAGTGGATCGCCTCGAAATGCGGGTGGACGCCGTATGACGGGGTCACCGTCACCGGCTGGCCGGTGGGGACCCTGGTGCGGGGCAAGCGCGTGATGTGGCAGGGCGAACTCGTTGGCCCGTCGAGCGGCGAAGCGGTGGTATTCGATGAGGCCCTGCCGTCACGGTGATCCCCACTCCAGCTCACAAAAACAGTGCTGAAAAGCAGCGAGCCGCCCGGAGACATCCGGACGGCTCGAGCGACAGATTCACGTCAAATGATCGTCAGGCGACGGCATCGAGCCTCAATGCTGGGGCGCGGTGGTGAACGCTCCGCCGCGAATGCGGTCGGGAAACCCCTCGGCGTAGCGCGCGGTGGCGTCCTCGCCATAGGTCATCACCAGTTCCTGGAAGGCGGCGAACAAAGCGGCCTGCGCCATGCAATCGCCGTCGAGCCCGTCGAGACAACCTTCGGCGAACGCTTCCGACACGTAGCCGAGGGCGGCACGCTTGTCGTCGAGATCGGCCTCGAAAGGCGCGGGAGCGGTGTCGATCTGCATGGCAAGAACATCGGTTGCGCCGAAGAATGGATCGGCGGAAGTCAGAAACATAGGCTGAGGCTGTCGCGTCGGGAAGCCAAGAATTGCGAAGCGGTTAATGCGGACCGTCGAATCCGATGAATTTCGTTCGCGTTCCCATCATGTCATCCGAGAGCAACACCCTCGTCTCACCCCCCGAACCGGCTGGCCAAGGCATGAGAAAGACGTTCGCCTTCCGCGACATAACGAGCGGCCGCTTCGTTCGCCGATGGCGTGCATGCTCGGTAGGTGAGGGAATAGCCGCGATAACCACGGTTATAGGCTCCGGCGAGCCGGTCCCGCCGCCCCGGCGTCACCCCTTCCGCATCCATCAGCGCCTTCATCCGGGTCGGCCATTCCGCGGCATCCGGGGCAGCGCACAGGCTGCGCAGGAAGGAGAGCGAGCCGATGATCTCCGAGAGCCGCATCAGGTCGCGATCGTAGGGGGCGGGGGGCGGCTCGGCCGGTGCGGGAGGTTCCTTATCCTTCTCGGGAGCCTTCGGCGCGGATCGCGCAGGTGCGGGGCGCTGCTGCGCCGTGGCGATATCGGGCAGGCCGATGGCCAGGGCGGCGAGCACCGCCATCAATATCTGTGGCCGGAACGGCTTCACACCCAGCACGATCACGCCTTGTTCCCTGCCATGCACAACGGTCACGTCGCAGGTTTATCGCTAATCCCGGCGATCTGCGAGAAGGCCTCGTCCACCGTCTCCTGCAATCCCGGCGTGGTGGCGAGGCCGGCGAGCTCCGCGGGCAGGGCCCAGCGCACGCCCAGGGCCTCGGGGCCGGGAGCCGGCTCGCCGGCGGTCCAAAGGGCGGCGTGGGGATGCACGACGTAGTGATGGCGCACGCGGCCGCCCTCGGCGCGCAGGATGATCTCCGTCGGGGTCAGGGAGCGGATGACGACGGCCGTAACGCCGACCTCCTCCTGCAGCTCGCGCAGCGCCGCCTCGGCCAGGGTCTCGCCCGCCTCCACCAGCCCGCCGGGCAGGGTCCAGACCCCGCGCAGGGGCTCGTTGGCGCGCGCGGCCAGCAGGACCCGCCCGTCGCGGACGACCGCGATGGAGGCGCCGACGAAGGGACGCGCCGGATAAAGCCGGACGTCGGAGCCGTCCCCGCTCGCTGATTCGCTCATGAATTACAATGGCTTACGGTTGAGGGGAGATGAGCGCGACACGCCCGTCGGCCAAGCCCACGAGGAGGCGCGTATGGGCGCCCTTGCCGATGGCGGCGACGCCGAAGGCCGCAAGGCCGGGGAGGGGAATGCGCCTCACTTCGCGGATGCCGTCCTTCAGGGAGAGGATCGCCAGGGCGCTCCGGTCGGAGACCGGCAGGGCCAGTTCCGGCACGCCGTCGCCATCGGCATCGAGGGTGGAGGCGAGCTCGGTCCCGCCCTCTCCGGGAGACAGATCGGTATAGCCCGGCGCTTCCCCGACGAGCCGAAAAGTCGCGGATTCCAGGGCCCATAACTGCAGGATTCCAGCCCCGTCCGGGGCGGATACCGTGGCGATTTGTGTTCCATTGGAGCCCGTGAAACCACCGATCGCGGCGGGTTTCATCGCCTGCCCGCCCGGTCCCGTGACCTGGACGGGACTCCGGGCGAGGATGGACCAGGCGGCGCCGGTCTCGCCGGAATTCGTGCCGGAGTTTTTGTCCAGATTCTTGCCGACCAGGACCAGGGCCGATCCGCCGCCCTGCGAGGTCACCGCCACGAAGACCGGCCGGCCGTCGACGAGGGCCGCGACCGGACGGCGGAGGGCGAAGGCGGCTCCGGGCCCGGCGGTGACGGCGGTGGTGACGATGGGGACGGGCTTCGGGTCGGCGCTCATCCCCACCGGCTGGCGCTCGCGGATGGTGAGGGTGCCGGCGCGCTCCGGCTCGTCGGCCCTGGCGCGGACGGGATCGGACAGATGGGCGCTGACCGGGCCGAGGGTCGCCCGGCGGGAGCCGGGAACGGCGCCGCGCGGGGTCTCGGATGCGGCGAGCCCCTCCACCGCCTCGGCTCCGAGCAGGGTGGTCGCGACCTTGCCGTCGGAAAGGGTCAGGGCGGCACCGCCCTCGTCGCCCCAGACGACGGCGATGGGCACCTCCTCCACCACCTCGCCCTTCAGGCCCTTGGGGCGGGCGAGGGGGAGGAGGCCGGACGTCGCCACCGCCAGGGACACCTCGCTGCCGGGGCCGCGCATGGCGCGGGCCGTGAACGGCAGATCGAGGATGGTCACCAGAAGTTCGGTTTTGGCAGGTTCGGCCTTGACCGATTCGGCTCGGACGGGCCGAGCGCCCAGGAGCGAGGACGCGAGGAGCGAGACTACGACGAGCTGGGCCGCGACGAACTGGACCGAGAGGAGCGCCGGGAGCGCACCCCGTTCAGACATGCTGGCCGCCGTTGATGTGCAGTTCGGCGCCGTTCACGTAGGAGGAGGCCTCGGTGCAGAGGAAGTAGATCGCCTTGGCGACCTCGTCCGGCGTGCCGAGGCGCCGCTGTGGGATGCCGGCCACGATCTTGTCGGTGCCCGGCGACAGGATCGCCGTGTCGATCTCGCCCGGCGAGATCGCGTTGACGCGGACGCCGAGGGGGCCGAAATCGCTGGCCATCTCCCGGGTGAGGCCGGCGAGCGCCGCCTTCGAGGTGCCGTAGGCGGCGCCCGCGAAGGGATGGACGCGGGACCCCGCGATCGAGGTGACGTTGACGATGGAGCCCTTGGCGCGGGTGAGTTCGTCGCACAGGCCGCGCGCCAGCAGGAGCGGCGCGAAGACGTTGACCTGGAACACCTTGCGCCAGTCGCCGAATTCCGTGGCGATGGCGCCGAGGCGCTCGCCGTTGCTGCCCTTGGGCGAGATGCCGGCATTGTTGACCAGGGCATGGAGCAGGCCGCCCTCGTCGGCTAGGCGCCCGGCCACCTCGGCGACGCCGCGCATGGTGTCCTCCGGGTCCGAGAGATCGACCTGGAGGTGATCCTCCGGCCCCATCTCCCACGGACAATTCTCGGGGAATGCGTGGCGCGAGCAGGTGATCACCCGCCACCCGGCCGCGGAGAAGCGTTTGACCGTCGCATGGCCGATGCCGCGGCTGGCGCCCGTCAGCAGCATGACGCGGCGGCGTTCGTTGCTCGTTGAGGCCAAGGCCGTTCCTTCAGGGTCCGGAGGCGGTGGACACTCGAGACGGTACCGCCGTGCCGTGCCCAGGTCTAAGCCGCGCCGGCCGGGAAATCCAGGGTCGATCCCGCGCCGCAGCAAGTCGCGATCGGCGGTCTCCGGGCGCAAGTCCGCGATAAGATCGCAGGGCGCATGACCGAGTTCGCCGCCGCTCGGCTCGCGACGTGTGACGTGTCGTCGATCCAGGACAAAGACATCGGGATCGTGTCGCGGTTCGACGTTTCGGTCCGAGGGCCCGACGCTGGTCGATATGGGGCGGATTCAGGTCTCGTTGCCGCTCGCCTTGCGTCCGCGCGAGGTCGGGCGCTGCGGCAGGCTACTTCCGTAAGTCTGCCACCATGCGCTCAGCGCCTCCATCGTCGGCCCCAGCCCGCGCGCCTTCTCGGTGATCGCGTACTCGACCCGCGGAGGCACCTCCGGAAACACGGTGCGATCCACTAGGCCGTCGGCCTCCAATTCGCGCAACTGCGCCGTCAGCATGTGCTGGGTGATGCCGGGGATGGCCTTCCGCAGCTCGCCGAAGCGGTAGATTCGCTGGTTGAGCAGCCACATGATCTCGAGCTTCCACTTGCCCGAGAGCAGGGCGAACGCGCGTCGCATCTCCTCATGCATGTTGATCGCCGGATCGGCCATACTCTGCTTTTCCATACTAGCCCCAGCTTATTCATCCTACTTGTCAGCATCCATCTTAGCTGACATTTCAAATCCGCGCGCCGGTCGCGCAAATAAAAACGAGCGTTTTCAAATCGTCTTCATCGACAATCGAAAGTCTTGCCGCTCTCGCGGCAAGAATGGACAGGTCATGCCTGAAATCTACATTTACTGGGCCAGCACCGCATTGCTGTGCGTGCTCTATCTGACGTCGGCATTGCTCTACCTTACGAAGGCTGCCTGGACACGGCAGGCGCTTGCCGACCTTGGCTATCCTGCCTACCTCGTGCCCGTCATGGCCGCCGTGAAGATCCTCGGCCCGGCCGCGATCCTCCTGCGGCTGGATGTTGCGCTCAGCGACCTCGCCTATGCCGGCTTGTTCTATCACCTCGTGCTGTCCGGTCTGGCCCATTTCGGGGTCCGCAAGCCCCTCGGGGCGCTCCCGGCCGCAATCGGGTTCGCGCTGCTGGCCGCGTCCTTCGCCACCCAGAACGCCGCCCGCGCCATCCCGTCGCCGTCCCCGCTGGCGGCCGCCTTCTGACGCCCTCACCGACCTCGAACCCCAAGGAGATCTCCATGAACCGACTCGATGGGAAAGTCGCCCTCGTGGCCGGCGCCGGCCGCGGCATCGGCCGTGCCACCGCCAAGCTGTTTGCCGCGGAAGGCGCGAAGGTGGCCGTTCTCTCGCGCACCGCCGCCAACGTGGATGCCGTGGTCGCCGATATCGAGGCCGCCGGCGGCACCGCGCTCGGCGTCGTCTGTGACATCGGCGATGCCGAGCAGATCAGGGCGGGCGTGGACAAGGTGGTCGCCGGCTATGGCCGGATCGACATCCTCGTGAACAACGCCTTCGACCCCTCCTCGGTGTATTCCTCGATCCTCGACCTCTCGGTCGACCAGTTGCAGCGCAATTTCGAGATGGGCCCGGTCGCGTATCTGCGGACCATGCAGGCCTGCCACCCCTATCTCAAGGCGAGCGGCGCGGGCCGCGTCATCAATTTCGGCTCGATGGCCGGCATCACCGGCCTTGCCGGCACGGGTCCCTACGGCATGGCCAAGGAGGCGGTGCGGGCCCTGACACGAACGGCCGCCCGCGAGTGGGGCGCCGACGGGATCACCGTGAACAACGTCCTGCCCGTCGCCGAGACCTGGGGCGCCGACGCCGACGTGCCGGCGCCGACCAATCCCCTCGGACGCTACGGCTCTCCGGAGGAGGACATCGCCCCCGTGGTCCTGTTCCTCGCGAGCAAGGATGCGCAGTTCCTGACGGGCTATTCCCTCACGCCGGACGGCGGGATGATCATCGACAGCGCGCGCTGAAAGCCATGACCGCGCTCCCCATCACCCCTCCGTTCGCGGCGGTCTTCGCCGTCGGCATGTATCGCGCCTCCGGGCCGGTGCGCGGCCTCGGGACCGTACCGGCCCATCTGGCTCTCGTGCTGGTCGCGGTCCGGCTCGGCGCGGATGCATGGCTTCGCGTGGCTGGGTACGACACCTCCAGTCACGGATAGAGCCTCGCCCCGCTCCAGCCGCCGCCGGCCCTGGTGAAGCGGACGCGGTCGTGGAGGCGGAAGGGTCCGTCCTGCCAGAACTCGATCGAGACCGGCGCGATGCGGAATCCCGTCCAGTTCTCGGGGCGCGGCACCGGCTGGTCCTCGTAGCGGGCAGCGAGGGTGGCGACTTCCGCTTCCAGGGTGGCGCGGTCGGCCAGCGGCCGCGACTGGCGGCTGGCATGGGCGCCGATCCGGCTTTCCCGGCGGCGGCTCGCGAAATAGGCGTCGGCCTCGTCGGCGGTCACGGGGCTCACGGGGCCGCGGGCGCGGACCTGCCGGCGCAGGCTCTTCCAGTGCAGGACCAGGGCGGCCTGCGGGTTCTGCGCCAGTTCCTCGCCCTTGGCGGACTCGACGTTGGTATAGAAGACGAAGCCGCCCTCATCGACGCCCTTGAGCAGGACCATGCGCACGTCCGGCAGGCCGTCCGAGCCCGCCGTGGCCAGCGCCATGGCGTTGGGATCCTCGGGCTCCGAGCGTTCGGCCTCGCCCATCCAGGCGGCGAACAGCGCCCAGGGATCGGTGCAGAGGGTGAAGTCTCCGCCGGGCCCGATCGGGCCGGCGGGGGGTGGGACAGTGCCGGCGGCGGCCGGCTCAGAGATCCTTAACCGATCCAAGGCGTAATCCTGCTGGTGAGATCCGGGTCGGGGGCACCGACGTGGGACACGATTTGTCGTCGTTCGAGTCACGTCGTGAGAACAGGTGTAATGCGTCGGAGCGAGAGTAAAGCCCCACCCGTCTCCTCCCGCGACGTCGTCGCACCCGTGACCGCCCGCCTTATGGGCGGCGCGCTGCCGGGTCTCGGTAGCGTGCTGGTGGCGCTGTCGCTCACCGGCTGCGGCATCCCGATCATCACGTTCCAGAGCGAGACCAAGGCGGAGCCGGCGGTGACGGTGCCGGAGCCCCTGGTCACGGGCAGCATCGACAAGCGCCCGAAGAGCTTCGGCGGGGAGATGTCCGACGAGGATTGGCGCCGGGCGCATGCGGCCCTGTCGGTGGCGCTCGATCCGCAGGGCAACGGCCGCCCGGTGAAATGGGACAACCCGGATTCCTCCCTGCGCGGCTCCGTCAACCCGACGGGCCTCCCCTACGTGGCCAACGACCTGATCTGCCGGGACTTCCTCGCCTCGGTGATCGCGCCCGCGCGCAGCCGCTTCGTCCGCGGCACCGGCTGCAAGCCCTCCGGCGGCGAGTGGGAGCTGACCCGCGTCCGCATGGCGAAATCGAAGGCCTGAGGCCGCGATCCTCCGCCGCACGGGATCGTCCGACGGACCTGCGGGTTGACGCGTCGATCGAACCGTCGAATCCTGCCGGACGACCGTTGCAAAGAAGCAACAGCCATTCCACATAGCGGGTGACATCGACAGGGAACGGGCATGAGCCCGGCCCCGTGCGGCACCGAGACATATCAGACGATGCGCAATCCCTACGACGTGCTGGGTGTGGCCAAGGGCGCCAGCGAGGCCGACATCAAGAAGGCCTACCGCAAGCTCGCCAAGGCCTACCACCCCGACACCAACAAGAACGACGCCAAGGCCAAGGACCGGTTCTCGGAGGCCAACAGCGCCTACGAGATCCTCGGCGACGCGACGAAGCGCGCCCAGTTCGACCGCGGCGAGATCGATGCCGACGGCAAGCCCCGCGCCACCGGATTCGAAGGGTTCGGCGGCTTCGGCGGCGGGCCCGGCGGCGCCCGCGCCTCGGGCTTCGACTTCGAGGGCGCGGCGCGCGGCCGAGCCGGCGGCGGCGGCATCGGCGACGACATCTTCTCGCACCTGTTCGGCGACACGATCCGCGGCGGGGCCGGCAGGGGACCGATGAAGGGCGAGGACCTCGCCGCCGAGCTCTCCGTGACCCTGGAACAGGTGGCGAGCGAGGAGAAGCTGCGCATCTCGCTGGGTTCCCGCGACGTGGACGTGGTGGTGCCCAAGGGCGTCGTGGACGGGCAGACCATCCGCCTGCGCGGGCTCGGCGCGGCCGGCGGCCCGCGCTCCTCGCCGGGCGACGCCCTCCTGACCATCCGCATCCTGCCGCATCCGCGCTTCTCCATGGACGGGGCGGACCTGCGCACCTCCGTCGACCTGCCGCTGGAGGATGCGATCCTCGGCGGCCCGATCCGGGTGCCGACGCTGACCGGAGCGGTGGAGATGCGGGTTCCCGCCATGACGAGTTCGGGGCGGACCTTCCGCCTCAAGGGCAAGGGCCTGCCGAAGAAGGACGGAACCCGCGGCGACCTGTTCGCCACCACCGCGATCGCGCTGCCCGCCAGCGAGGACGAGACCCTCGTCGCCTATGCCAGGGACCGCCGGGCGGCGCGCGCCGGCTCTGGACAGGCGTAGGCGCGGACTTCCGTCCCCGGCACACCTCCGCTAAGGATGCCTCGGCGCGAGCGCTTCCCCCCAGGTCCGGACGGGTCCGCTCCGGCGCGCGACGGCCTCTCGCTCAGGTGACCCATGGCGGATACGAACCCGGTACACGATCACGTCGGCGGCTTGCTCGCCGGGAAATGCGGTCTGGTGCTCGGTGTCGCCAACAACCGGTCCATCGCCTGGGGCATCGCCAAGAGCGCCCATGCGCACGGCGCCAAGCTCGCCTTCAGCTACCAGGGCGATGCCCTGAAGAAGCGGGTCGAGCCCCTGGCGCGCGAGCTCGACGCCCATGTGGTCGGGCATTGCGACGTCACCGACGGCGCCTCCATCGACGCCGTCTTCGCGGAAGCCGGCCGCGTCTTCCCGCAGGGGATCGACTTCGTCGTCCATTGCATCGCCTTCTCCGACAAGGACGAGCTGACCGGCCGCTACGTGGAGACCTCGGAGGCGAACTTCACCAAGTCGCTGATGATCTCGTGCTACTCGTTCACCGCGGTGGCCCAGCGGGCGGAGAAGTTGATGCCCAATGGCGGCTCGCTCCTCACGCTCACCTATTACGGCGCCGAGAAGTGGATGCCGCATTACAACGTCATGGGCGTCGCCAAGGCCGCGCTCGAAGCCTCGGTGCGCTACCTCGCCGCCGATCTCGGACCCTCGAAGATCCGCGTCAACGCGATCTCGGCCGGACCGATCAAGACGCTCGCCGCCTCCGGCATCGGCGATTTCCGCTACATTCTCAAATGGAACGAGTACAACGCGCCCCTGCGCCGGACCGTGACCATCGAGGAGGTCGGCGAGACCGCCTCCTACCTCATCTCCGACATGTCGCGCGGCATGACCGGCGAAATCCTCCATGTGGATGCCGGCTACCACGTGGTCGGCATGAAGAACCCCGAGGCTCCCGATCTGAGGCTCGACAGCCGGGAGTGAAGCGGGCCGCGTGCGGGGGCGCGCCGCGCAGGCGGCCCTCCCCAGGGTAGGCGGGGTGTCGATCCGCGCTCCGAGGTGACGCCCCGATGAAATCCAGGCCCGCCTTCGATGACGCCGCCGTCGCCGGCCTCATCACCGCCGAACAGGCGCGGGCGCTCGCCGCCTTCTACGGCGCGAATCCGGGGCGGGCCGTCTCCTTCGATCTCACCCATGTGCTCTGGTATGCCGGCGCCCTCGTGGTGATGGGCGCGATGGGCCTGTTCTCGACCCTCGCCTTCGGGCTGATGGGCGGACCGGCGCTGACGGCCACCGCGCTGATCTACGGCGCCGGTTTCGCCGCCGCCGGGCGGCATCTGCGCAACGTCCGCGACCTGCCGGTCCCCGGCGGCCTCCTCGTCGCCTGCGCCGTCGCCATGACGCCGCTCGCCGTCTACGGCCTGCAGGAGAGCTGGGGCTGGGGAGAGCAGGGCCGGCCGGGCGCCTATCGCGAGGTGTTCGCCTGGATCAAGGGCGGATGGGTGCCGATGGAGGTGGCGACGCTGGCGGCCTCGGCGGTCGCCCTGCGCGTCACCCGCTTCGGCTTCATCACCCTGATCGCGGCGATCTCGCTCTGGTTTCTGTCCATGGATATCGGCGCCTGGGTCGCGGGTCCGGACCTCGATTGGGAGACCCGCCGGACGATCTCGCTCTGGTTCGGCCTCGGCCTCATCGGATTCGCCTGGACGGTGGACCTGCGCCAGCGACGGGCGGATTACGCGTTCTGGCTCCATCTTTCCGGCATCCTCACCTTCTGGGGCGCGCTGACCTGGCACTATGCCGACGGCGAGGCGGCCAAGGCGCTCTACGCCGCCATCAACGTCGCCCTGATCGGCCTCGCCATCTTCCTGTCGCGGCGGATCTACGCGGTGTTCGGCGCCATCGGCGTGGCGCTCTATCTCGGCGACCTGGCGAGCCGGGTCTTCGCGGATTCCCTGCTGTTCCCCTTCGCCCTGTCGCTCATCGGCCTCGGCCTGATCGGGCTCGGCATCCTCTACCAGCGCAACGCTGGACGGATCGGCGGTGCGATGAGCCGGGCGCTGCCGGAGCCGCTGAGGCGCTGGCGGCCGGGGCATGCGCACCGCCCGTGAGCGCTGCGCTCAGTCCTCCTCGTCCCCGGCGAACTCGCCCGACAGCCTCAACCCGTCGATCCAGGTGGCGCCGTCCCGTTTGATCACCCGGCGAGGCGCTACGCCGCCCTGCTCGGCGATCGCTTGCGCCAGCCGCTCCGAATGGGTCACCAGCCAGACTTGCGTGCGCCGCGACGCGGTCACGATCATCCGCGCCAGGGGATCGAGCAGGTCCGGGTGCAGGCTGGTCTCGGGCTCGTTGAGGGCGATGAACGGCGGGAGCCGGTAGGCGAGCAGGGCGCCGGCGAGGGCGAGGTAGCGGAGCGTTCCATCGGAGAGTTCGGCGGCTTCGAAGACCCGCTTCGGATAGTCGGGGAAGACCATCCCGAAGCTCGCCTCGCGGCCCGGCGACGGGATCACGAGGCGCGCGCCGGGAAAGGCGTCGGCCACCGCCTCGTCGAGATCGAGCGTATCCTGGCGGATGTGCTTCAGGGTGGCGAACACGGCGGCGAGGTCCGATCCGTCCGAGGACAGGGTCGGCGTGGTGACCGCGAGGCAGGGGCGGCGGAGCGCCGAGGCCGAGTCTGTGCGGAAATCGTGGTGGAAGCGCCAGTCGAGCAGGGCGCGCCGGACGAGGTGCAGTTCCGGAAACGCCACCGCGTCCTGGAGTGCGGCGAGGGCGGTTTCGGTGGCGAGGAGGCGCGTGCCGAGGGATCGCTTGGCGCCGTCATCGCCGCGCACGAAGCCGGCGGGCCCGTCGCGCTCCAGCATGATCGCCGGCCGCCGGCCCGACTGGACGGTGAGCCGCTCCCGCTTGATCTGCGGTTCGAGCAGGAAGGCGGCCCCGCTGGGACCGTCCTCCGACCGGGGCACCAGTCCGACCTCGATCTCGTATCCGTAGGCGACGGCCGTCGCGTCGTCGCCGAGTTCGACGGACCATCCCACCCGGACCGGGCCCTTGCCGCTGCGGCGCCCGGCCCAGGTGATCGAATCCATGCCGCCTTCCGCCGCGAGATCGCGCACCAGAGTGCCGGCAGCGGCCGATTGCAGGCATTCGAGCGAGCGATAGAGGTTGGTCTTGCCTACGCCGTTGGCACCGATGAACACGGACAGGACATCCACCGGGAAGCCGATCTGTCTGAGTGAACGATAGCCGGTGGCGGAGACGTTGCGGACAGTGAGCATGCGGTCGGTCTCCGCGAGAGTGCGGGCCAGTCGAAGCGCATGCGGCGGCGGCGATCAAGCGCCGACGACGATGACGGCCTGCCGAACCGGCAGAGGCCGCGCATCGACATCGGTCCCCTCGCCCTCAATCCGGAACCGTCAGCTCCGCGATCCCCGGCTGCGCATCCGGATAGCGCGGGTCCATCGCCTCCAGGGTGTTGGCGATGGTCCGGGCGACGAGGAGGTTGCGGTACCATTTGCGGTTGGCCGGCACCACGTGCCACGGGGCGTGCGGGGTCGAGCAGCGGCTCAGGGCGTCGGTGAAGGCCTCCTGGTAGGCGTCCCAGGATTCGCGCTCGACGAGATCGGCCGGATCGAACTTCCAGTGCTTCTGCGGATCGGCGATGCGCGCCTCGAGGCGTTCCTTCTGCTCGTCCTTCGAGATGTGCAGGAAGAACTTGAGCACGGTGACGCCGGACAGGGTCAGCATCCGCTCGAAATCGTTGATCAGGTCGTAGCGCGGCCGCCACACGCCCTCCGGCTCAAGGGATTTCACCCGCACCACGAGCACGTCCTCGTAATGGCTGCGGTTGAACACCCCGATCATGCCGCGCCCGGGCACCTTGGCGTGGTAGCGCCAGAGGAAGTCATGGTCGCGCTCCTCGGCGCTCGGCACCTTGAACGACCAGACCCGGCAGCCCTGCGGGTTCACCCCCTCGAAGACCGAGCGGATGGTCCCGTCCTTGCCGCCGGTATCGATGGCCTGGAGCACGACGAGGAGGCCGCGCCGATGCTCGGCATAGAGCCGCTCCTGCAGGTCCTGGATGCGGCCGTGCTCGACGAGAAGGGCCTGTTTGGACGCCTCCTTGTCGAGACCGCCATCGGAATCCGCATCGATGGCGGAGAGGTCGAGGGACATCCCCGGCCCCACCGTGACGATGCCCTCGGCGGCGCAGGAGGCGAGGGATGCGCTGTCGACGGGCCCGGAACGCGCGGCATGGCGAACCGCCGATCTCGCCCAGGCGGCGGAGGAAGGCGGCCGGTCCGATTCCGAACGCGTGGCATCCGACTTGCCCCCGTCCGACCTGCGCCCGGCGGAACCCCGTCCGGCGACACCGCCCCTGACAACTTGGCCCGAATGCCGCTTGCCATGCTTTTTCGACATGATCAGACTTGACCTCATACGATATACCAACGTCACGGCGGTATTGGCGCGGGTCAACCGGAATCCGGTCGGCGCCCGTGGTGCGGGGAGCTACCTTGAGGGCGACAACGATCCGCAGCCTTGGCCGTTCCGGTCTCGCTCGGCGGGAAGCGGGGCGGTTCGCATGAGCGTTCCTGCCGCATGACGCTCTACTTCATCCGACACGGCCAGACCGACTGGAACGCCACCGGCCGACTGCAGGGACAGCGGGACGTGCCCCTCAACGCCACCGGCCTCGGCCAGGCCGAGAGCGTGGCCGAACGGCTGAGCGCCGCGGCGGGGACCGATCTCCACGAGGCCGAGTTCGTGGCGAGCCCGCTCTTGCGCACCCGGCAGACCATGGAAGCGATGCGTGCCCGCCTCGATCTCGCGCCGGCGGCCTACCGCGTCGACGATCGCCTGCAGGAGATCAATTTCGGTACCTGGGAAGGGTCGACCTGGGCCGAGATCCGCCGGCGCGACGGCGGCAGCGCCCTCGCGCGGGACCGGGACCGCTGGGGTTACCGTCCGCCCGGCGAGCGTTCCGAGAGCTATGCCATGCTGGTGGACCGGGTGAGACCGGCGGTGGCGGAGATGGGCCGGCCGGCGGTGATCGTCGCCCATGGCGGGGTCGCCCGCGCGATCCTGGTGATTCTCGGCTATGCCAGCATCCGCGAGGCGCCGCGGATGGGCATCCGTCAGGGCAGCGTGCTCGTCCTCGACCGGTCCCGCTGGCGCTGGGCGTAGAACACCTTTCTCCGCGAAGAGCGGTTCTAGGCGGCTCGGCAAACGTGCTAGACGGCGCGACCACATCAGGGGCGCCGCGATTTCGGCACGATCCGGGCGCCTACCCGGCCAAACGGACGGCCTCGCAGCATCGGGGCCGGCAGCGGAGCATCGGATGAGCAGTCTCGCCGAGACAACCCGGCCTCGGGCGGAGACGCTCCTGGACAAGACGGGCTTGGACATAACGGGCCAGGACATAACGGGCCAGGACAAGACCGGTCTGGACGAAGCCGGTTCGGGCGCCACCGGAGCGCCTGCGCAGCCGGCCGTGCTGCGCGGGGAGAGCCGGCCGGACTTCATCCGCGATGAAGTCCTGGGGGAGATCTTCGCCGACAGCGCGCGCCTGCGCCCCGACCATCCGGCCATCGTCGACGGCGCGACCCGGGACGCGGCCGGCCGCCATCCGAAATTCTCCTATGCCGAGGTCGAGGCCCGCGCGGGCGCCATCGCCCGCGGCCTCGCCCATCGCGGCATCGGCCCGGGCGACGTCGTCGGCCTCTGGATGGCGCGCGGACCGGACCTGCTGATCGCCCAGATCGGCATCACGATGTCGGGAGCGGCCTGGCTGCCCTTCGACGCCGAAGCCCCCGCGGACCGCGTCGCCGTCTGCCTCGGCGATGCCGAGGCGAAGGCGCTCCTGGTCTCGCCGGCGCTCGCGCCGCAGGCGCCCGCAGGAGCCCCGGCCCTGACGCCGGAGGCGCTCCTGGCCGGGACGCCCGAGGATGCGCCCCGCCCGGACCCGCGCAAGGCCGGGCTCACCCCGGCGCATCCGGCCTACCTGATCTACACCTCCGGCTCGACCGGATTGCCCAAGGGCATCGTCATCAGCCACGCCAATATCTGCCACTTCCTGCGCTCGGGGAACGCCCTCTACGGCATGCGGCCCGACGACGTGGTGTTCCAGGGCGCCTCGGTGGCGTTCGACCTCTCCATGGAGGAGATCTGGGTTCCCTACCTCGTCGGCGCGACGCTGTTCGTGGCGAGCCCGGCGATGATGGGCGACGTCGAGGCGCTGCCCGACATCCTGACGCGGAACCGCATCACCGTCCTCGACACGGTGCCGACGCTGCTCGCCATGCTGTCGCAGACGCTGCCGAGCGTCCGCCTCGTGCTGCTGGGCGGCGAGGCCCTGCCCGAGCCCCTGGTGGCCCGCTGGGCGACGTCGTCGCGCCAGTTGTTCAACACCTATGGGCCGACCGAGGCCACCGTGGTGGCCACCGCCGCCGAGATGCGGCCGGGAGAGCCGGTGACGATCGGCGGGCCGATCCCGAACTATTCCGTCTACGTCGCCAGCGAGGGGCTGGAACTGCTCGGCCCCGGCCAGCAGGGCGAACTCCTCATCGGCGGTCCCGGCGTCGCCCGTGGCTACCTCCAGCGGCCCGAGCTGACGGCGGAGAAGTTCGTCGCCAACCCGTTCGCGTCCGACGGGACCGACCCGGTGCTCTACCGTTCGGGCGATGCGGTCTCCCTCGATGCGCGAGGGCGGATCGTCTTCCACGGCCGCATCGACGATCAGGTCAAGATCCGCGGGTTCCGGGTGGAGCTCGGCGAGATCGAATCCCGCATCCAGGCCCAGGCCGGCATCAACCAGGCGGCGGTGGTCCTGCGCCAGGACGACGGCGTCGACCGGCTCGTCGCCTTCCTGATCCCAGAGCGCGGCACGGAATTCGACAAGGCCGCGCTCCGCCACACCCTCGCCGAACAGATGCCGCCCTACATGGTGCCGGGGCATTTCGAGGTGGTGGAGGTGCTGCCGCGCCTGACCTCGGGCAAGGTCGACCGCAAGGCCCTGCGCATCGCGACGCTCACC
The DNA here is from genome assembly GCF_042679825.1 of Methylobacterium marchantiae. Lineage (NCBI taxonomy): Bacteria > Pseudomonadati > Pseudomonadota > Alphaproteobacteria > Hyphomicrobiales > Methylobacteriaceae > Methylobacterium > Methylobacterium marchantiae. The sequence goes on from NZ_JBHTND010000011.1 coordinate 19,786, forward strand.
GTCGCCGACCTCTCCGGCGAACAGGAACTGCCGGAGAACGAGACCGAGGCGGCGATGCTGGCCGCGGCCAAGCAGGTGTTCGGCAACCAGCCGATCCCGTTCGGGGCAGATTTCTTCACCGATCTCGGCGGGCATTCGCTGCTCGCCGCCCGCTTCGTCGGGGCGGTGCGCGAGGCGCCGGCCCTGGCCGCCATCACCCTGCAGGACGTCTATGCCCGGCGCACGCTGAGGGCGATGTCGGAGGCGCTGATCGAGCGCACCGGCGGCGTCGGCACGCAGATGGCGGTGCGTGACCTCGGCTTTGCCGCGCCGCCGCTCCTGCGCCGCTTCCTCTGCGGCACCGCGCAGGCGCTGGCCCTGCCCTTCGTGATCGCGCTGGCGACCTCGCAATGGCTCGGCATCTTCGTCACCTACCTGCTGCTCACCGGCGGCTCGCTCGGCTTCTTCGGCGAGATGGCGGTGCTGCTCCTCGTCTATATCGGCATCAACGCCGTCACCGCCTCCATCGCGGTGGCCGCCAAATGGCTGATCCTCGGGCGGACGAAGCCCGGCCGCTACCCGCTCTGGGGCGTCTACTATTATCGCTGGTGGCTGACGCAGCGGCTGACCCCGCTCGTCCACGTGAAGTGGCTGCAGGGCTCGCCGGCCATCGCCATCTACCTGCGGTTGCTCGGCGCCAGGATCGGCGCCGACGCGCTCATCTCGGACATCGAGGTCGGGGCGCCCGACCTTCTCAGCGTCGGGGCGGGGGCCTCTCTGGGCGGCCGCCTCGTCATCGCCAATGCCGAGATCGTCGGCAACGAACTCGTCATCGGCCCCGTCAGCATCGGTGCGGACGTCGCCATCGGCACGTCCTGCGTCATCGGCCCCGAGACCACGATCGGCGATTTCGCCGAGATCGCCGATCTCACCACCATCCCCACCGGCACCGTGGTGGGGCGGGCCGAGCAATGGGACGGCTCGCCCGGCCGCAAGGTCGGCATGGCCGACCCGGCTGACCTGCCCGAGCCCGCGCAGGCCTCTCCCCGCCGGCGCGCCGGCTTCCTCGCCGCCTACGCCTTCCTGCTCGCGGCGATCCCGGCCGTCGGCCTGCTGCCGATCTTCCCGGCCTTCTACATCTTCGACCAGCTCAGCGATTCGCTCAGCGACATCACCGACATCGACTATCACTGGTACCTGCCGCTGCTGACCTGGCCCACCGCCATGCTGATGACGGCGGGCACCGTGCTCCTCATCGCCGGCATCCGCTGGCTCGTCCTGCCGCGGGTCTCGTCGGGCACCTACTCGATCCATAGCGGCTTCTACCTGCGCAAATGGGCGGTGGCACTCGCGGCCGAGGTGACCCTGGAGACGCTCTCCTCGCTCTTCGCCACGGTCTACATGCGGGCCTGGTACCGGCTGATGGGCGCACGGATGGGGCAGGGGGCCGAGATCTCCACCAACCTCGCCGGGCGCTACGATCTCGCCGATATCGGCGCGCGCAACTTCATCGCCGACGAGGTCGTGTTCGGCGAGGAGGAGGTCCGCCGCGGCTGGATGCACATGCATCCCGTGAGCACGGGCGCCCGCGTCTTCGTCGGCAACGACGCCGTGGTGCCGCCGGGCGCCGTCATCCCCGAGGACATGCTCGTCGGCATCAAGTCGAAACCGCCCGCCAACGAGCTCATGGCGCCGGGCGAGACCTGGTTCGGCTCGCCGCCGATCAAGCTGCCCTCGCGCCAGAAGGTCGATCTCGGCTCGGACGCGCAGACCTACGAGCCGGGCATGGGCCCGAAGCTCCGCCGCGGCATCTTCGAGGCATTCTCGACCTCGTTCTCGCCGATGCTGTTCATCACCCTGGCGATCTCGGCCATCGACTTCTACTTCTACCCCGCGATCCTGGCGCAAGACTGGACCGGTCTCGCCGTCAGCTTCGTGCTGGTGAGCGTCGCCATCGCCTTCATCCAGTCCTTCACCGTGATCGGGGTGAAATGGCTGCTGATGGGGGTCTACCAGCCCGGCATGCGGCCGATGTGGTCGTGGTGGGCCATGCGCACCGAGGCCGTGGCCGTCCTCTACTGGGGGCTCGCGGGCAAGGTGCTACTCGAACACCTCGTCGGCACGCCGTTCCTGCCCTGGATGCTGCGCCTGTTCGGCGCGAAGGTGGGCCGGGGCGTCTGCATGCTCACCACCGACATCACCGAGTTCGACTGCGTCACCATCGGCGACTATTCGGTGATCAACCGGACCTCGGCGCTCCAGACCCATCTCTACGAGGACCGGATCATGAAGGTCGGCCGGGTGGTGGTGGGCGAGGGCGTCTCGGTGGGGGCGTTCTCCACCGTCCTCTACGACACCAGGGTGGGCGACTACGCGCGGCTTCGCCCGCTCACCATCGTCATGAAGGGCGAATCGATCCCGAGCCATTCGGAATGGGAGGGGGCGCCGGCGGTGCCGGTGATTCATGCGAAAGGCTAGGGATCGCATGTCGGGTGTCGACCCTTCCGGTTGGAAGGCAAACGGAATCCTGTAGGATGGCGCGATGAACGACATGGCGCCCGTTTCCCTTCCAAACCCGCAGGGCCTCGTGGGGACGTGGCGCCGGTTCGGGCAGGTCGGTCCCGTCTACGAGATCGTCAGCGTGGGCGATGCGCGGCCGGATGGCGACTGGATGATGCGGGTCCGCGTGCTGGAGACCGGCGAAGAGATCGATTACCGCCTCGCCGATGTCCTGGACGATCCCAGGGAGCGATGATGTTCGCGATCGCGTTCGATCTCGTGGTCGCAGAGGCTCAGGTTCATCATCCCAAAGGCGTGTCGCAGGCCTATAGCGACATACGGACCACCCTCTCAGGGCATGGTTTCGACTGGGTGCAGGGCAGTCTCTACACCAGCAAGGACGAAGATCTGGCCAAGCTGTTCTCGGCCATCATGGCTTTGAAGAGCCTGACATGGTTTCCGCAATCGGTGCGCGACATCCGGGCCTTCCGCGTCGAGCAATGGTCGGATTTTACCCCCTCGATCAAGAGCTAGGGAAGCTCGCGCCCTTCCGGCCGAGCGCCGGGCATGACCTGCCCTCCGATCAACAAAAAGCCGGCGGAGCTTGGCGCTACGCCGGCTTTTGGAAGTAAGTCGCGGGCGACCTATCGACTTCGTTCGCCCGTCTCAGCCCGCCTGATCCTTCGGGCCGAGCCGCTTGTCGAGATAGGTGTCCACGGTCTGGGTCAGCTCGTCGACCTTGCCGTCGAAGAAGTGGTTGGCGCCCTCCACCATCTGGTGCTCGATGATGACGCCCTTCTGGGTCTTCACCTTCTCGATCACCGGCATGACCTCGCGGGCCGGGGCGACGCGGTCCTCTGAGCCGTGCACGAACAGGCCCGAGGACGGGCAGGGGGCCAGGAAGGTGAAGTCGTAGCGGTTGGCCATGGCGGCGATGGAGATGAAGCCCTCGATCTCCGGACGGCGCATCAGCAGCTGCATGCCGATCCACGAACCGAACGAGACGCCGGCGATCCAGCAGGCCCGCGCCTCGGGATTGACCGACTGCACCCAGTCGAGGGCCGAGGCCGCATCGGACAATTCGCCGGTGCCGTGGTCGAAATTGCCCTGGCTGCGGCCGACGCCGCGGAAATTGAAGCGCAGGGCCGCGAAGCCGCGATTGGCGAAGGTGTAGAAAAGATTGTACACGATCTGATTGTTCATCGTGCCCCCGAACTGGGGGTGCGGATGCAGCACGATCGCGATCGGCGCGCCTTTCTTCTTGGGCGCCTGGTAGCGCCCCTCGAGACGGCCGGCGGGACCGGTGAAGATGACTTCGGGCATGGTCTGTCCAAAACTCCTGGCGCCGCAGTGAGAGGGCAACCCATCCTTGTCGGCCAACGCGCCTTGACTCGCTGCGCCGCACTCTTAAAAACGCTCTTAGAATAATTCTAGGTCATTAGAACTATTCTAAACTAGATCGTTTCGAGGAACCTCGGATCGGTCGCCTCCCGAAGCTCGGCGCTTGGCGAAGACGTGTCGTTCCGGCGCCTTAGCATGATGACGGGGGGCAAAAGCAAGGAAATGTCGGTTCGGACCTTGACCAACGCATGAGTCTTTCGCGCGCCTATCTCGATCACAACGCGACATCTCCGGTTCGTCCGGAGGTGGTGGCCGCGGTCGTGCGCGCGCTGGAACTGCCGGGCAACCCCTCGTCGATCCACCGGGAAGGCCGCGCGGCCAAGGGGGCCCTGGAGGCGGCGCGCGCGCGTGTCGCCGCCCTGGTCGGTGCAGGCCGAGGCCGCGTGGTCTTCACCAGCGGCGGGACCGAGGCCGCCAATGCGGTGCTGTCAGGTGCGCTGACCAGGGTCGGATACCCTGCGCCGACGCGGCTCCTGATCGGCGCTACCGAACATCCCTGTGTCTCGGCGGGGCATCGCTTCCCGCCGGAAACCGTCGAGATCGTACCCGTCGACGGGACCGGCCTGATCGATCTCGCGGCCCTGGAACGGAGCCTGGAGCGCGCGGGAGATGAGGCCGTGCTGATCTCGGTCCACGCCGCCAACAACGAGACCGGCGTGATCCAGCCCCTCGCCGCGGTCGTCGCCCTCGCCAAGGCACATGGCCGCGCCCTCGTCCATAGCGACGCGGTGCAGGCGGTGGGGAAGATGCCCCTGGATGTGGAGGCGCTCGGCCTCGATGCCCTCACCCTGTCCGGACACAAATTCGCCGCGCCGAAGGGCACGGGCGCGATCGTACTGGCCGAGGGCGTCGTCCTCGACCGGGCCTTCATCCGCGGCGGCGGCCAGGAAGCGCGCCAGCGCTGCGGCACCGAGAACCTGCCCGGCCTCGCCGGCCTGGGCGAGGCCGCGCGAATCGCCCGTGCCCGCCTCGCCGGCATCGATGCAGGTCTTCGGGATTTAAGTCTTCGGGATTCCGTCGAGGCCGCCCTGCTCGCGATCGCCCCGGATGCCGTCGTGTTCGGGAGCGGCGCGCCGCGCCTTCCCAATACCCTGTGCTTTTCCGTGCCCGGTCTCGATGCGGCGACCGCCCTGATGGCGCTGGATCTTGCCGGCGTCGCGATCTCGTCCGGGTCGGCCTGCTCCTCGGGCAAGGTCGCCCGATCCTCGGTTCTGGCGGCGATGGGGGTGAGCCCCGCGCTGGCCGCGGGGGCGCTGCGCGTCAGTTTCGGGTGGAACAGCGAGGAAAGCGACGGTGCGCGCTTCCTCACGGCCTTCGAACGCCACGTGGCGACCCTATATCAACGGCGAGGGTACGCGGCCTGACGTGCCGCCCGTCCCAAGCCATCCTCTCGCGAAAACCCCCGGCCCTTGAATCCGGGGAGCCCAGGAGACGTATCATGCCTGCAGTGCAGGAAACCATCGACCGGGTCCGCTCGATCGACCTCGACCAGTACAAGTACGGGTTCGAGACCACGATCGAGATGGAGAAGTCCGAGAAGGGCATCTCCGAGGACGTGGTGCGCTTCATCTCGGCCAAGAAGGACGAGCCCGAATGGATGCTGGCCTGGCGCCTCGACGCCTACAAGCGCTGGCAGACCATGAAGGAGCCCGAATGGGCCCGCGTCGAGTACGACAAGGTCGATTACAAGGACATCTACTACTACGCGGCTCCGAAGCGCCCGGCCGCGATGTCCCTCGACGAGATCGATCCGGAGATCCTGAAGACCTACGAAAAGCTCGGCATTCCGCTTCGCGAGGTCGAGGTGCTGGAGGGCATCGCCCCCGAGCGCCGGGTCGCGGTCGACGCGGTGTTCGACTCGGTCTCGGTGGCCACCACCTTCAAGGCCGAGCTGTCGAAGGCCGGCGTGATCTTCATGCCGATCTCGGAGGCGATCCGCGAGTATCCGGACCTGGTGCGCAAGTATCTCGGCTCGGTCGTGCCCGTGACCGACAACTTCTTCGCGACCCTGAACTCGGCCGTCTTCTCCGACGGCTCGTTCGTCTACATCCCGCCGGGCGTGCGCTGCCCGATGGAGCTGTCGACCTATTTCCGCATCAACGAGCGCGATACCGGCCAGTTCGAGCGCACCCTCATCATCGCCGACAAGGGTAGCTACGTCTCGTATCTCGAGGGCTGCACCGCCCCGAAGCGCGACGACAACCAGCTCCACGCCGCCGTGGTCGAGCTCGTCGCCCTGGATGACGCCGAGATCAAGTACTCGACGGTGCAGAACTGGTACCCCGGGGACAACGAGGGCAAGGGCGGCATCTACAACTTCGTGACGAAGCGCGGCGATTGCCGCGGCGCCAACTCGAAGATCTCGTGGACGCAGGTGGAGACCGGCTCGGCGATCACCTGGAAGTACCCGTCCTGCATCCTGCGCGGCGACAATTCCCGCGGCGAGTTCTACTCGATCGCGGTGTCGAACGGCATGCAGCAGGTCGATTCCGGCACCAAGATGATCCATCTCGGCAAGAACACGACGAGCCGGATCATCTCGAAGGGCATCTCGGCCGGGCGCTCGCAGAACACCTACCGGGGCCTCGTCTCGGCGCACCGCAAGGCCACGGGCGCGCGCAACTTCACCAACTGCGACTCGCTCCTCATCGGCGACCAGTGCGGCGCGCACACCGTGCCGTATATCGAGTCGAAGAATTCCTCCGCGCAGTTCGAGCACGAGGCCACCACCTCGAAGATCTCCGAGGACCAGATGTTCTACTGTCAGCAGCGCGGCCTCTCCAACGAGGAGGCGACCGCGCTCATCGTCAACGGCTTCGTCCGCGACGTGCTGCAGCAGCTGCCGATGGAGTTCGCCGTCGAGGCCCAGAAGCTGATCTCGATCAGCCTCGAAGGCTCGGTGGGCTGAGAGGACGTCATGGCCTTCGCGTTCGACACCCTCAAGTTATGCAACGCCTCGAACAGGTCGGTGTCGGACGCGAGCAGGCCATCGCGCACGCCGAGTTGGCCAGAGACATGATCATCGCCGATTCTGCGACCAGGGCGGATTTGGTCGATCTGGAAAAGGTCCTGCGATCGGACCTCAAGTCTTTCAAATCCGAGATCGATAACTCGCTCCGCGAACTCGAACTCCGCATGACCGTGAGGCTCGGGGCGATCATCGGCGCTGCCGTCGCCGTCATCGCCGCACTTCAGAAATTCCTCTGACGCCCCGGCCCATCCCGGGGACCAACGTCAGGCATCGAAACCAGGACTACACTCAGATGATCGAAATCAAGAACCTCACCGTCGCCATCGAAGACAAGCAGATCCTCAACGGCCTCAACCTCACGGTGAACGACGGCGAGGTCGCCGCCATCATGGGGCCGAACGGCTCGGGCAAGTCGACCCTGTCCTACGTCATCGCCGGTAAGGAGGATTACGAGGTCACAAGCGGCGAGATCCTGCTCGACGGCGTGAACATCCTCGAAATGTCGCCGGACGAGCGCGCCGCGAGCGGCGTGTTCCTGGCCTTCCAGTACCCGCTGGAGATCCCGGGCGTCGGCACCATGACCTTCCTCAAGGCGACGCTCAACGCCCAGCGCCGGGCGCGCGGCGAGGGCGAGCTCTCCACCCCTGACTTCATCCGCAAGGTGAACGCGGCGGCCGAGAAGCTGGAGATCAACAAGGAGATGCTCAAGCGCGCGCTCAATGTCGGGTTTTCCGGCGGCGAGAAGAAGCGCATGGAGATCCTGCAGATGGCCCTGCTGGAGCCGAAGTTCTGCGTCCTCGACGAGACCGATTCCGGCCTCGACATCGATGCCCTGCGCATCGTCTCCGGCGGCGTGAACGCGCTGCGCGCGCAGGGGCGCTCGTTCCTCGTCATCACCCACTACCAGCGCCTGCTCGACTACATCGTGCCGGACGTGGTCCACGTGATGTCGCAGGGGCAGATCGTGAAGTCGGGCGACAAGGACCTCGCCAAGGCCCTCGAAGCCTCCGGCTACGCCGAGTACCGCACGAACGAGGCCGCCTGATATGGCCGACATCACTCCCCTGCGCACGGCGGCCGAGACCGGCCTGACCAAGCTCTTCGAAGCCACGAAGATGAAATACCCCACGGGCGTGTCCATCGCCCGCGAGGAGGCGTTCCGCTACTTCGAGGCCGTCGGCCTGCCGACCCGCCGCGTCGAGGCGTTCAAGTACACGGACCTGCGCTCGGCGTTCCGCGACGCGGCCCATCCGGCGGAGATGCCCTCGGCCGAGACCGCCAAGGCCGCCGTGGCCCAAGCCAAGGGCTTTGCCGGGATCGAGGCCGTGCGCCTCACCTTCGTCAACGGCCACCTGATCGAGGCCGAATCCGACCTCGGCCGCATCCCGGCCGGCGTCACGTTCACGCCGCTGACCCGGGCGCTCACCGAGGGCCACGCGCTCCTCGACCGGCTCACCCCCGTGCGCCAGGCCTCCGAGAACCCGATCTACCAGCTCAACACCGCCTTCCTGGCGGATGGCGCGCTGATCGCCGCGGAGGCCGGCGCCAAGGTCGAGGTTCCGCTGCACCTGCGCTTCATCGGCACCGGAACGGAGGCCTACTCCACCGCCACCCGTACCCTCGTGGTGCTGGGGGAGGGCGCCGAGATCACGGTGCTGGAGAGCCATGAGGGGCCGGACGGCGTCGCCTACCAGCCCAACGACGCCCTCGACGTGACGGTGGCCGACAACGCCACCTTCCGGCACGCCCGCCTCAACGCGGAAGGCCGCGAGGCCGTGGCGCTCTCGACTTTCTCCGTCAAGCTCGGCGCAGCGTCGGCGGTGGAGACCGTCAACGTCGTCGTCGGCGCCGTGCTCTCGCGCCATCAGGTCTACCTGAACTTCGCCGGGGCCGATGCCCGCGCGGTGGTAAACGGGGCGGCCATGCTCAACGGCCGGCAGCTCGCCGACACCACCTTCCTGGCCGACCACGCTGCCACCGGCGGGGTCAGCCGCGAGCTGTTCAAGACCGTGGTGGACGGCGAGGCCACGGGCGTGTTCCAGGGCAAGATCATCGTCCAGCAGGCGGCCCAGCAGACCGACGGCAAGATGATGTCGGCCTGCCTCATCCTGTCCGACGAGGGCCAGATGATGAACAAGCCCGAGCTGGAGATCTTCGCCGACGACGTCGCCTGCGGCCACGGCGCCACCTGCGGCGCCCTCGACGACGATCTGCTGTTCTACCTGATGCAGCGCGGGCTGCCGAAGGCGGAAGCCGAGAGCCTGCTGGTCCAGGCCTTCCTCGGCGCCGCCATCGAGTCGGTCGGCCACGACGGCGCTCGCGAGGCGCTGATCGCGACCGTCGAGGCGTGGCTGAAGGCGCGGAGCTAGACAAAGATGGATATCGGCCTCGAAGACGAGGCCGATATCCAAATGCCCGCCCCACCCCGCGACCTCATCCTGAGGTGCCGGAGCGCAGCGGAGGCCTCGAAGGAGGGCTCCAGTTCGCGTAGCGGGTTCTGGAGTCCTCCTTCGAGGCTGCTGCGCAGCACCTCAGGATGAGGAACAGGGTGGGTTCGTCACCCGACTCCTTTTGGAAAGTCGAGACATGAACGCACCCGTCCTCACCCAGTCACAAGATCTCCGGCCCCAAGATTCCTGGCCCCAAGATTCCCAGCCCTACGACGTCGCGGCGCTCCGGGCCCAGTTCCCGATCCTGTCGCAGAAGGTCTACGGCCGGCCGCTGGTCTATCTCGACAACGCGGCCTCGTCGCAGAAGCCGCGCGCGGTCATCGACGCGATGGTGAACTGCATGGAGACGGGCTACGCCAACGTCCATCGCGGGCTGCATTTCATGGCCAATGCCGCCACCGAAGGGTTCGAGGGCGCGCGCGAGACCACGCGGCAATTCCTCAACGCCGACTCCACCGACGAGATCATCTTCACCCGCAACGCCACCGAGGCCTATAACCTCGTGGCCTCGTCGATGGGACTGCTCGGCCAGATCGGGGAGGGGGACGAGATCATCCTCTCGATCATGGAACACCATTCCAACATCGTGCCCTGGCACTTTTTGCGCGAGCGGCGCGGCGCCGTCATCAAGTGGGCCCCCGTCGACGACGCGGGCAATTTCCTGGTCGACGAGTACGAAAAGCTCTTCACCGCGCGGACAAAAATGGTGGCGATCACCCACATGTCGAATGTGCTCGGCACGGTGACGCCGGCCGCCGAGATCGTGCGCATCGCCCATGCGCACGGGGTGCCGGTGCTCCTCGACGGGGCGCAGAGCGCGGTGCACCAGCCCATCGACGTGAAGGCGCTCGATTGCGACTTCTTCGTCTTCACCGGCCACAAGGTCTACGGTCCCACCGGGATCGGCGTGCTCTACGGCAAGAAGGAGTGGCTGGAGCGCCTGCCCCCCTACCAGGGCGGCGGCGAGATGATCCGCACCGTCTCCGAGGACACGATCACCTATAACGACCCGCCCCACCGGTTCGAGGCCGGCACCCCGGCGATCGTCGAGGCAGTGGGCCTCGGCGCCGCGCTGGAATTCATGATGGGTGTCGGCCGCGACCGGATCGCCGCGCACGAGGCGTCCCTCCTCGCCTACGCGCAGGAACGGCTCGGCGCCATGAATTCCGTGCGGATGATCGGCACCGCCAAGGGCAAGGGCGGCGTCATCGCCTTCGAGATGAAGGGGGCCCATGCCCACGACATCGCGACCATCATCGACCGCTACGGCGTCGCCATCCGGGCCGGTACCCATTGCGCCATGCCGCTGCTCACGCGATTCGGCGCGACATCCACCTGTCGCGCGTCGTTCGGCCTGTATAATACCCATGACGAAGTGGACGCCCTCGCCGAGGCCCTGGCCAAGGCCGAGATGATGTTCGCCTGACAACCGCATGAGCGGCGCTAGCGCGACCGCGCGCCGCCGCTCATGCGGCGGATCTCGCGGATCGAAGACGATCCGCGACACCGAACGACGAGGACAGCATCATGAGCGACGCCGCCATCACCGGAGGGGCCAACACCCCCGCCATCGCCAGCGACTCGGCGATCCCGCCGGAAGAGCTCGACCGCCTGACCGACGATATCGTCGCGGCGCTGAAGAGCGTCTACGACCCCGAAATCCCGGCCGACATCTACGAGCTCGGCCTGATCTACAAGGTCGACATCGCCGACGACCGCAAGGTCGCCATCGACATGACGCTGACCGCTCCCGGCTGTCCCGTGGCCGGCGAGATGCCGGGCTGGGTCGAGACGGCGGTGGCCGCCGTGCCGGGCGTGCAGGCCTGCGCCGTCACCATGGTGTTCGACCCGCCGTGGGACCAGAGCCGCATGTCCGACGAGGCCCGCGTCGCGCTGGACATGTGGTAGGGCGCCCTCAGCCGATCGGTGCCTCCCGGTGCGGAGCGAACGTCATGCCGTCGTACACATCCGACATCAACAGACGTGCTCCGATGATCGGCAGATCGATGATCTCATCTCTCGCCTCGAAGGCCTGCGTCACCCACGCCTCGCCGTCGCGTCGATACAGTGTCGCGCTGGGCCACCGGGTCTCCACGAGCAGGATGTAGGCGATCGTCGGATGACGCTTGTACTCCTCCAGCTTCCGGAAACGATCGATGGTGCTCGTCGAGGGTGACAGCACCTCGACGACGAGCCGGGGTGAACGGCTCTCGTAGCTGTCCAGGATCAGCTCGCCGCATTCCACGGTCACGTCCGGCCGGCGCAATGTCGCGATGCCCGTGCGCAGACCGATATCGTCCGTCATCGGCCGACACCCCGTTCCGCGAAGCTGGCCATGGAGGGCGGCGATGATATTCACGGTCGCACGGTCGTGTTGCGCGCTGGCCCCCGTCATCATCTTCACGTGCGGGACCGGCACGCCGTCGACGAGTTCATAGAGGACATCCTGGCGTTGCTGCCAGTCGAAGAATTCTTCCACGCTCATCAAGCGTCGTGCCGTCTGTGCCATGAAACCCGCCCTCGGCCGGCCATGACGATAGCATAGTCCGAAGACCGCCGGCCGGTGCCGCATGACGACAGTGGACCGCGGCCTCCGCCATCCTTATCTTAACGACGTACCATCATCCTCAACCGCCCGGGCCTTGAACCCGGCTGCCGGAGAGATCTCATGCTCAAGAGTTTCAAGGTCTTGTCGCTGACCGACGCGGCGGCGGACCGGATCAAGTCCATCATCGCGGATGCGGAGAAGCCGATCGCCGGCCTCAGGGTCGGCGTGAAGAACGGCGGCTGCGCCGGCATGTCCTACACGATGGAATATGCCGAAGGGCGCAACCCCGGCGAGGACATGGTGGAGGATCGCGGCGTGACGGTCTTCGTCGACCCCAAGGCGGTCCTGTTCCTCCTCGGCACCGAGATGGACTTCAAGACGACGAAGCTGTCGTCGCAGTTCGTGTTCAACAACCCGAACCAGACCTCGTCCTGCGGCTGCGGCGAATCCGTCGCGATCACGCCGGCCAATCCCGAAGTGCTGCGCGCCTCCGCCTGACGCGGGGACGGCCCTATCGGCCCGGAGCGCTCACGCGACCGCCGTGAGCGCCTCCGTCGTGACGCCGGAATCGTCCACGGTCCGGTTGCGGCCGTCGCGCTTGGCCATGAACATGCACTGGTCGGCGCGTTCGAGGAGGGACACGGCGGTGTCGCCCCGGCGCGACGTGGCGACGCCGAGCGAGATCGTCACCTTGCCGAGGGACTCGCCCGTCGTCCGCTTCACCAGCTCGCGACCCATGACACTGGCACGGACCTTCTCGGCGATCGCTACGGCGGCGGCCCGGTCGGTCTCGGGCAGGAGGATGCCGAATTCCTCGCCGCCGAAACGGGCGAGGGTGGCGCGCGCCTTGAGATGCTCGCGCATGACGATGGCCACGAGACGCAGCACCTGATCGCCCGTGAGATGGCCGTAGACGTCGTTGAAGCGCTTGAAGAAATCGACGTCGATGACGATCAGGCTGGAGGGTGACGCCTGACCCGCGGCACCGTCCACCATCTTGCGCAGGCTCTCCTCGAAATGCTTGCGGTTCGACAGGCCGGTGAGGGGATCGGTGAGGCTCTCCAGCCGGGTTGCCTCGAGGGTCTCGCGCAGGCTCTCGATCTCGCTGCGGCTCTCCCGCATGCGCGCTTCGAGGGTGCGGTTGTTGGCGGTGATCTCCCGGGTCGTCGAGACCAGAGTCATGATGATCTCGCGGACGCGGTTCTGGTCCGACACGTCGAGATCGCGCGACAGGGCCTGCAGCGACTCGCCGTATTGCGTGGTCGAGCCGAGCGAGAGGTCCATCACCTCCATGATGCCCTCGATCTCGACCAGCATGTTCGTGCTCATCCGCTCGGTCTCGGCGACGAGGCGGCGACTGTCGACATAGGTCTCGTACAGGGAATCGATGTCGGCGTCGGAGAGGCAGCCATTCTCCGCGGTCAGCCGCTTGATCGCGTCGTTCATCAGCGGCAGCACACCCGAAACGTAGGTGTACCAGACGGTGTAGGCCTGGGGCGTCGCGGAGGAACCGTAGTCACGCATCAGCACGTTGGCGCGGTCGGCCAGAGCGAACGTCCGCTCCCTGTCACCGTGGCTTCCGTGGTTCATCGTCCGGCCCGTCCCCTGATCCGGCACCGAGGACATCGAACGCCGGAAGGGTAAGCTATCGTACCGATGATGGAGATGCGGTTAAGGTGACGGGAACGGCTCGCCGGTCGGCGCGCTACTTCGCCTTCTTGATCACCGCCGGGCGCAGGAGGAAGGCCGGCACGTGCTCGCCGAGGCCGAGCGGCGTCTCGCCGTCGTCGGAATCCCCGCGCCGGGCCGAATGACGGGATTCGTCGCGGTTCCGGTCGGGAGACGCCCTGCGGGAATCCTGATTACGGGAATCCTGGCTACGAGAATCTTGGCTACGGGAATCCTGGGGCGGACGCGACGGCTCGCGCCGGCGCGGAGCCTCCCGCTGGGGCTCGGCGACTTTTTCGGGAACCACCGCCTCGGCGACCGCAGCGGCCGCTGCCGGCTCGGCACGCCGGGAGGGCTGGCGCTCACGGGACGGAGAGCGGCGTCCCTCGGGCTTGGCCGCTTCCGAACGGCCACCCTCGCCGCCGCGGGCGCGGCGCGTGGCATCTCCGCCGCGTCCGCGATGGCGCGTCCGGGTCTCCTCGCCGGCATCCGGCGAAGGCTCGGGGACGGTGCCGAGGTCGCCCTCGGCCCAGGGGATCGGCTGGCCGATCAGGCTCTCGATGGCGGTCACCGAGCGCTCGTCGGAGCGGGTCACCAGGGTGAAGGCATGTCCGGCGCGACCGGCGCGGCCGGTACGGCCGATCCGGTGCACGTAGTCCTCCGGGTGATGCGGCACGTCGAAATTGAAGACGTGGCTCACCGCCGGGATGTCGAGGCCGCGGGCGGCCACGTCGGAGGCCACCAGAAGCGGAACCTCGCCCGAGCGGAACCCGTCGAGGGCGATCGTACGCGCGCGCTGGTCCATGTCGCCGTGGAGCGCCGCCACGTTGAATCCGTGGCTCGCCAGCGATTTCTGCAGCAGCGCCACGTCGCGCTTGCGGTTGCAGAAGATGATGCCGTTGTTCAGCTCGGCCTCGCCCCGGATCAGCCGGCGCAGGAGATCGCGCTTCTCGTGGCCTTCCGAGCCGGTCGCCACCAGCTTCTGCACAATCGTCGCTGCGGTGGAGGCTGGCCGTGCCACCTCGATCCGCTGGGGATTGTGCAGGAACACCTCCGCCAGCCGTTCGATCTCCGGCGGCATGGTGGCGGAGAAGAACAGGGTCTGGCGCGTGAACGGCACCATCTTCACGATGCGCTCGATATCGGGGATGAAGCCCATGTCGAGCATGCGGTCGGCCTCGTCGATGACGAGGAGCTCGACGCCGGTGAGCAGGAGCTTGCCGCGCTCGAAATGGTCGAGCAGGCGGCCGGGGGTCGCGATCAGCACGTCGGCGCCGCGCATCAGCTTGGCGTCCTGCTCGGCGAAGGAGACGCCGCCGATGATGAGGGCCACGTTGAGCTTGTGGTTGATGCCGTAGCGGTCGAAATTCTCCACCACCTGGGCGGCGAGCTCGCGGGTCGGCTCCAGGATCAGCGTGCGCGGCATGCGGGCGCGGGCCCGGCCGTTCTCCAGCAGGGTGAGCATCGGCAGGGTGAAGGCGGCGGTCTTGCCGGTCCCGGTCTGGGCGATGCCGAGCACGTCGCGGCGCGCCAGCACGTGCGGGATGGCCTGAGCCTGGATCGGCGTCGGGTCCGTGTAGCCCGCGGCCGTGACGGCCTGGAGGACCTTGTCGCTCAATCCGAGGTCGGCAAAAGACATATGCTGATGAGAACCGTTGCGCGCAGGAACGTGTCGCGATCCGCGCGGAGAAGATCGTCGTGGGCAAGGCTTCGAGGTCGGTTCGAACACACGACCCGCCGCGCACACGCGTTGCGCGGACACTTAGAGCCTTGAGGTGTCTTGTCAATCGACCACTTGGCCGCCATCGTCGCTTATCCGGCCCGATCGGGACCGCCGCCAGGCGCGCGACCAAGACTCTAACACGGGGCCTGATGGCACATGCCCTGCTTGGTCCATGCCCTGCTTGGTCCCGGGCGGATCGGAACGGGACCAGGCCCTCTCGCCACGGAGACGCGGATCGATGTCACACAGCGCCTCGATTGCCGAACCGGCCGCGTCTGGAGGCGCCGTACCCGACGCCCATTCCGCCGTGGTGATCAAGCCCGGCTACGACGACCGCCTCACCAACGAGGATCTGGCGCCGCTGCGCAAGCAGACCTGGGGCAGCTACAATTTCTTCGCCTTCTGGATGTCGGACGTCCACAGCGTCGGCGGCTACATCACGGCGGGCAGCCTCTTCTCCCTCGGCCTCGTGAGCTGGCAGGTGCTGATCTCGCTCCTCGTCGGCATCCTCATCGTGCAGTTCTTCTGCAACCTCGTCGCCAAGCCGAGCCAGCTGACGGGCACGCCCTATCCGGTTATCTGCCGCGCCTCCTTCGGCGTGAAGGGCGCCAATATCCCCGCCATCATCCGCGGCCTCATCGCGGTGGCCTGGTACGGCATCCAGACCTACCTCGCCTCCAGCGCCTTCATGATCGTGGCTTTGCGCTTCTACCCCGAGCTGAAGCCCTATGCCGACGTGACCCAGCACGGCTTCGTCGGCCTGTCGAGCCTCGGCTGGGCCGCCTTCATGACCCTGTGGGTGATCCAGGCGCTGGTGTTCTGGCGCGGCATGGAGGCGATCCGCAAGTTCATCGACTGGGCCGGACCCGCCGTCTACGTGGTGATGATCGCGCTCGCCGTCTATCTCGTGGCCAAGGCCGGCATCTCCAATGTCGGCCTCACCCTCGGCGAGGTGAAGTACCAGGGCTGGGACGCCCTGCCGGTGATGATCAACGCGGTCGCCCTCGTCGTCTCCTACTTCTCCGGGCCGATGCTGAATTTCGGCGACTTCTCACGCTACGGAAAGTCGTTCCCGGCGGTGAAGAGCGGCAATTTCTGGGGCCTGCCGGTGAACTTCATCGGCTTCTCGCTGCTCACAGTCATCACCACGTCGTCGACCCTGCCGGTCTTCGGCCACCTCATCATCGATCCGGTGGAGACGGTGAGCAAAATCGACAACACCTACGCCGTGGTGCTCGGCGCCTTCACCTTCATGACGGCGACGATCGGCATCAACATCGTGGCGAACTTCGTCTCGCCGGCCTTCGACTTCTCGAACGTGGCGCCGCAGCACATCAGCTGGCGCATGGGCGGGATGATCGCGGCCGTCGGCTCGATCTTCATCACCCCGTGGAACCTCTACAACAACCCGGCGGTGATCCACTACACGCTCGACATCCTCGGCGCGTTCATCGGCCCGCTCTTCGGCATCCTGATCGCCGACTTCTTCGTGGTGCGAAAGCAGCACGTGGTGGTGGACGACCTCTACACGATGAGCCCCACCGGTACCTACTGGTACGATGGCGGCTACAACCGCGCCGCCGTGATGAGCGTCATCCCCTCCGCCCTGGTGCCGGCCCTCTGCGCCGTTATTCCGGCCCTCGGGAGCCTCGCGAATTTCAGCTGGTTCATCGGCGTGGCCCTGGGCTTCTCGATCTATCTCGTCCTGATGCGTAAGAACCCGGTCACGGCCACGGCCTGACCGGAGATCGATCCCCGTTGCGCATCCTGCTGATCAATCCGAACACGACCTCGTCCGTCACCGATCTCGTCGCCTCGCACGTGCGCCGCGTGGCGGGCGACGCCGCGGAGTTCGTCCCCGTCACCGGGCGTTTCGGCGCCCGCTACATCGCCAGCCGGGCCGCGTCTGCGATCGCGGCGCATGCGGCCCTCGACGTCCTGGCGGAGCATGCGGAGGGCTGCGACGCGGTCTATCTCGCCTGTTTCGGCGATCCGGGCCTCGGGGCTCTGCGCGAGATCTCGCCCCTGCCCGTGGTGGGAATGGCGGAAGCCTCGTGCCTCGCCGCCACGGCGCGGGGAGGGCGCTTCGCCATCGTCACCGGGGGGGCCCTGTGGGGGCCGATGCTGGAGGAGTTCGTGGCCGGGCTCGGCCTCTCCGACAGGCTCGCCGCCATCCGCACCATCGCCCCCACCGGAGACCGCATCGCGCGCGACCCCGACGCGGCCCTGGCCGATCTCGCCGCCGCCTGCACCACCTGTGCGGAGAAGGACGGGGCCGACGTGGTGATCCTCGGCGGCGCGGCTCTGGCCGGCCTCGCCGAGCGGATCCAGCCGCAGGTGCCCGTCCCCGTCCTGTGCTCGGTGGAAGTGGGCACCCGCGCGGTCCTCGCCGCCGCGATCTGCGGATTGCCGCCGGGCCAGCCGGCGCCCTCGCTCGCGAGCATCGGCCTGTCGCCGGCCCTGACGGAGCGCCTGGCGCAGGAGTGACGGGCACGCCGGCCGATCCCGGCCCGCGTGACGAACGGCACTTGCAAACCGACTCCCGATCGGCTTACTTTGCGATACAAAGTCGATCCGGGAGCGTCGGATGTCCGATCTCGACAAGGCCCTCGCCGATATCGTGGCGATCAGAACGCAGCTCGCCCGCGGCAATGCCTTCTGCGGGTTCGGGCCGTCGGCCCTCGCCGCGACGGGACTCCTCGCCCTCGGCACCGCCCTCGCGCAGCACGTCTGGCTCGACGACCCGACGGGGCAGCCGCTGGCGTTCCTCGGCGGCTGGATTGCCGCCGCCGTCGTCTCGGCGATCCTCATCGGCGCCGAGATGTGGGCTCGTACCAGACGAGAGCATGCGGGCCTCGCCGACACGATGCTCATGAACGCGGTGGAGCAGTTTTTGCCGGCGGGGGCGGCGGGGGCGCTCCTCGCCCTGGTGCTGGTGCGGGTCTCGCCGGAGAATCTCTGGATGCTGCCCGGCCTGTGGCAGGTGCTGGTGAGCCTCGGCCTCTTCGCCTCGGTGCGCTCGCTGCCGAAGGGCGTGGCGCTGCCCGGCGCCTGGTACATGGTGGCCGGCCTCGCCGTCCTGATGCTGGGAAGCGCCGACCATGCCCTCTCGCCCTGGACCATGGGCCTGCCCTTCGCCGTCGGCCAGCTCATGATGGCGGCCATCCTCTACCGGGCCAAGGAGGAGAGCGATGTCTGAGGCGCCCTTCGCTTATGACGGTCTCGACCGGGTGATCCACGAGAAGGCCCGCCTCGGACTCCTCACCTCACTGATGACGGCGCCCAAGGGCCTCGCCTTCGGCGACCTGAAGCAGCTCTGCGGCCTCACCGACGGCAATCTCAGCCGCCACCTCCAGGTGCTGCAGGAGGCCGGCCTGGTGGAGATCCGCAAGGGTCAGGTCTCCGGCAATGGCCTCGGCGG
The DNA here is from genome assembly GCF_042679825.1 of Methylobacterium marchantiae. Lineage (NCBI taxonomy): Bacteria > Pseudomonadati > Pseudomonadota > Alphaproteobacteria > Hyphomicrobiales > Methylobacteriaceae > Methylobacterium > Methylobacterium marchantiae. The sequence goes on from NZ_JBHTND010000011.1 coordinate 38,446, forward strand.
CGCCCGCCCGCTGACCACCTGCCACCTGACGCCGGCCGGGCGCCAGCGCTTCCTCGATTACCTCGCGGTCCTCGAACAGGTGGTGCGGGACGCAGCCTCGGCCGCCGCGAGCGCCGACACCGCCATTCCTCCCCTCGTCGCCCGTCCGGCCTGACACCCGGATTCCGTCTTTTTTTGCCAAGGAACTTTGTCATGCAAAGTGAACGTATGTCCGGACACCATGTCGGGATCATCATGGACGGCAACGGGCGCTGGGCGACGGCGCGCGGCCTGCCTCGGGCTCTCGGCCACAAGGCGGGGGTGGAGGCGATCCGCCGGGTGGTGGAGGCGGCGCCTCCGCAGGGGGTCGGCACCCTCACCCTCTATGCCTTCTCCTGCGACAACTGGAAGAGGCCGGAGGCGGAGATCGCGGCCCTGATGGGGCTGCTCCGGCTCTATCTCCGCACCGAGATCGCCCGCTTGGTGGAGAACGGCGTGCGGCTCAGCGTGATCGGCCGGCGCGACCGCCTGCCCGAGGGCCTCGCCGCCGCCATCGGCCGGGCGGAGGCCGCGACGCAGGGAGGACACGCGCTGCATCTGCGGATCGCCATCGACTACTCCGCCCGCGACGCCATCCTCGCCGCCGTGATGGCCAGCGGGCCGGGCATGACCCGCGAGGCCTTCTCGGCCCTGGTCACGGGCGATGCATCGGTCCCCGACGTCGATCTCGTGATCCGCACCAGCGGCGAGCAGCGCCTCTCGGACTTCCTGCTCTGGGAAAGCGCCTATGCCGAGCTGCATTTCACCCAGCGCCACTGGCCGGATTTCGACGCCGCCGACCTCGCCGAGGCGCTCATCGCCTTCCAAGGCCGCGACCGCCGCTTCGGCGGCCTCTCCGCCCCCTCCGTCGCCGCCTGAAACCCCCCTCACACGGGAGGAAAAGCCATGCGCATCGTCCTCGTCAACGTGCCCCACCCGGCCATCGGCAGCCGGATTCCCGACGACCACCTGCCGCCGCTCGGCCTTCTGGCGGTGGGCGGTCCGCTCATCGACGACCGGCACGCGGTGCGCCTCGTCGACGGCGAGTTCGGCCCGATGCAGCCCGGCGCCCTCGTCGCGCAGGTCATGGCCTTCCATCCCGATGCCGTCCTGTTCGGCCATTCCGGTTCGACCTCGGGACATCCGGTCATCGCCGACATCGCCTCGCGCCTGGCGAGGGCACGGCCGGATCTCGCCATCGTCTATGGCGGCGTGTTCCCGACCTATCACTGGCGGGAGATCCTGAAGGACGAGCCCTACGTCACCGCCATCGTCCGCGGGGAGGGCGAGGAGACCGCGCGGCGCCTCATGGCGGCCCTCGCAGCCGGGACGCCCTTTGCCTCCGTGCCGGGCATCGCCTTTCGCGGCGGCGACGGCCCCCATGCCACGCAGCCCGCGCCGGTGATCCGCGATCTCGACGCCTACCGGGTCGGCTGGGAGCTGATCGACCACGCCCGCTACAGCTACTGGGGCGGGTTGCGGGCGGTGGTCGTGCAATTCTCGCGCGGCTGTCCGCATCTCTGCAATTATTGCGGCCAGCGCGGCTTCTGGACCCGCTGGCGCCACCGCGATCCCGTAACGTTCGCGCGGGAACTCGCCCGGCTCCACCGCGAGCACGGGGTGCAGGTCATCAACTTCGCCGACGAGAATCCCACCGTCTCGAAGAAGGCGTGGCGGGTCTTCCTCGAAACGCTGATCGCCGAGAAGGTCGACCTCATCCTCGTCGGCTCGACCCGCGCCGACGACATCGTGCGCGATGCCGATATCCTGCCGCTCTACAAGCAGGCCGGCTGGGCACGCTTCCTCCTCGGGTTGGAGAGTACCGACGAGGCGACCCTGGCGAAGATCCGCAAGGGAGGAGCCACCACCACAGACCGGGAGGCGATCCGGCTGCTGCGCGAGCACGGCATCCTGTCCATGGCGACCTGGGTGGTCGGGTTCGAGGAGGAGACGGACCGGGATTACTGGCGCGGCCTGCGCCAGCTCCTGTCCTACGATCCCGACCAGATCCAGATGCTCTACGTGACGCCCCACCGTTGGACGCCGTATTTCGGCCTCGCGGCAGGGCGTCGGGTGATCCAGACCGACCGACGGCGCTGGGACTACAAGCATCAGGTTTTGGCGACCCGGCACATGGCGCCGTGGCGGGTGCTGCTGTGGTTCAAGCTGATCGAGGTGGCGGTCCAGGCGCGCCCGCGCGCGCTCGCGCGGGTGCTCTTCCATCGCGATGCCGGACTGCGCCATGCCATGCGCTGGTACACGCGGATGGGACGCCGGGTCTGGCCCTACGAGATCGCGAATTTCCTGCGCGATCCCCTGGTCGGGAACGGGCCGACCGTCGCGGAATTCTGGGGTGCGCCCCAGGACGACGAGGAAGAATCGATGTCGGCGACGCGCGCGGAGCGGCGCGTCGGGACAGCTTTACCCCGCGCGGATGCGGCTTAGCGCAGGGCCTCAGACGAACACGAGGAACATGCCGCAGCTCGCGACGAAGCCCGCGAGCGACATCGCCGAGAGGGTGAGAAACCGAGAGGGTGCCGGCCGGGCATCGTCCTGCCCGTCGTCGATCAGGGAAAAGGCATGGCCCGCGGCCTTAGACGCGCGGATCAGATCGTCGTGACGCACCATGCTCAGAGCTGCGGACGGTGCCATGTCGATCTCCCAATCGAACCGAATTTAGTGCGAAAACGCACAGGACTACGATCGGGTTCCGGAGCGTCGTCGTCATCCGCCCGCCATGTCCGGGCCCTAGGCTGCTTCGATCGATTCCAAGGAAGAACTTGACCATGACCGAGCCGCTGCGCACCCGCTCGCAGGCCGCGGAAGACGGCGAGGATGCCGGCTCCAACCCGAGCCGCAACGCCACGTTCGGCGACGTGGTCGCCGCCCGGTTCGACCGGCGCGACCTGCTGCGCGGCTTGCTCGGCGTCGGCGCCATCGCGGCGGTGGTGACGCCCCGCGCGCTCGCCGCCGGCCCGGCCGCGGCGGCGCAGGGACAGGCGGCACCGTTCCCGTTCAGGGAGATCGAAGCGGGGTCGGACGCGCACCATCACGTGGCGGAGGGGCACGATGCCGACATCCTGATCCGCTGGGGCGATCCGGTCCTGCCCGGCGCCCCCGCCTTCGATCCGCTGAACCAGAGCGCTGCGGCGCAGGCCCGGCAATTCGGCTACAACAACGACTTCGTCGGCTATTTCCCGATGCCCGGCGCCGCCGACCCGGCCGGGCACGGCCTGCTCGTGGTCAACCACGAATACACCAACGAGGAGCTGATGTTCCCCGGCCTCGGCCGCCAGGACATCAAGACCGTCGCCTTCAAGGGCATGAACCGCGACCTCGTCGAGATCGAGATGGCCGCCCATGGCGGCTCGGTGATCGAGGTGAAGCGTAACGACGGCAAATGGGCCGTGGTGCCGGAGTCCCGCTACGCCCGCCGCATCACCGCCGAGACGCCGATGGCGCTTTCCGGCCCGGCGGCGGGCTCCGCGCGGCTGCAGACCGGCGCCGATCCGACCGGCCGTGCGGTGAAGGGCATGATCAACAATTGCGCAGGCGGAACAACGCCCTGGGGGACGTGGCTCACCTGCGAGGAGAACATCAACTACTACTTCTCCGGCGCTCTGGCCGAGGGGTCGGCCGAGGCGGCCAACCACAAGCGCCTCGGCCTGCCCGGCAACGCCTATGCCTGGGGCCGCTTCCACGAGCGGTTCGACCTCTCCAAGGAGCCGAACGAGCCCAACCGCTTCGGCTGGGTGGTGGAGATCGACCCGTTCGATCCGGCCTCCGTCCCGACGAAGCGCACCGCCATGGGCCGGTTCAAGCACGAGGGTGCGGCCGGCATCGTCTCGAAAGGCGGGGCCTACGTCGTCTACCAGGGCGACGACGAGCGTTTCGACTACGTCTACAAATTCGTGACGGAGGCGGCCGTGAACCTCTCCGACCGGGCCGCCAACCGCGACATCCTCGATTCCGGGACGCTCCACGTCGCCCGTTTCGATGCGGACGGGCGCGGCGCCTGGATGCCGCTGGTCTTCGGCCAGGGAAAGCTGACCCCCGAACACGGGTTCGCGTCCCAGGCTGACGTGCTGGTCGAGGCAAGGCGCGCCGGCGACCTCCTCGGCGCCACCAAGATGGACCGTCCCGAGGATGTCGAGGCCAACCCGAAGACCGACAAGGTCTACGTGATGCTCACCAACAACGTGAAGCGCAAGGCCGAGGACGTGAACGCCGCCAATCCGCGGCCCGATAACCGCTTCGGCCACATCGTCGAACTCACCCCGGACGGGGGCGACCACGCGGCCCCGGGCTTCGCCTGGGAAATCCTCGTCAAATGCGGCGATCCCGCCATCGCCTCCGTGGGCGCCACCTTCTCCTCGGCGACGACGAAGGACGGCTGGTTCGGCATGCCGGACAATTGCTCGGTGGACGGGCAGGGCCGGCTCTGGGTCGCCACCGACGGGAATTCGCCGTCGAAGACCGGGCGCAACGACGGCATCTGGGCGATGGAGACGGACGGGCAGGGGCGGGGCACGGGCAAGCACTTCTTCAGGGTGCCGAACGGCGCCGAGATGTGCGGCCCCTACTTCACCCCCGACGACACCACCTTCTTCGTCGCCGTTCAGCATCCCGGCGAGGCCGACGAGGAGGATCCCAAGGCCGTGCCCGCCACGTTCGAGGCGCCCTCCACCCGCTGGCCGGATTTCAAGGACGGGATGCCGCCTCGCCCGGCCATCGTCGCGATCACCAAACGCGGGGGCGGCCGGGTCGGAAGCTGAGGTCGGCCACGCTTATCCGGACGCTTCGCGGCTCTTGCCCCTGGTCCCCGGATCACCCTCCGCTGCCGCTACGAGCGGCCGGGGAAGGGGCGGTGAATGACAATCGGGACGAGCCGGCGCCGATGAACAGGCTCAAGCCTGCCACGTCTCCCCTTTCCCGGACGCCTGCAGCGAAGCGGAAGGCGATCCAGGAGCCAGCGCAGGGAGGGCCGCGCCAGCGGCTCATGCCGAGCGAGTGGAGGCATGGTTCGCGGCGTCCTTCGCTGGCCCCAAGGTGAGCGGACCATGGTCTTGGCGGCGGCACCTCCGGTACCCCGACGACACAGCGTTAACGGAATCGGCGCAAGCTGTGCAGGAACACGGGGAGAGCGCCCGCCGGCAACGGCGCCGTCGCTTCACGTTTCCGTTTCGTTCCTGTATGGTTGGCCCATGACTCAGCGCGAGACCTCACGCCAGGCCGTTCCGGCCCCCGCCGGCGGCCGGCCGAGCGACCTGTTCGCGGGCGGTCAGGCGCCCGTGCGCGGCGCGAAGGCCTCCTCCGCCGCGCGCGCTCCCCTCGACAAGGCTTCGGTCGACAAGGCTCCGATCGATACGGCCGAAGCCGGCTACGACGCGTCGTCGATCGAGGTGCTGGAAGGCCTCGAGCCGGTCCGGCGCCGGCCGGGCATGTATATCGGCGGCACCGACGAGCGCGCCCTGCACCACCTCTTCGCCGAGGTGGTCGACAATTCCATGGACGAGGCCGTGGCCGGCCATGCCAGCTACATCGAGGTGGAGCTCGAGGCGACGGGCCACCTCGTCATCACCGACAATGGCCGCGGCATCCCGGTTGACCCGCACCCGAAATTCCCGGGCAAATCCGCCCTCGAAGTCATCATGACCACCCTGCATGCGGGCGGGAAGTTCGACTCGAAGGTCTACGAGACCTCCGGCGGCCTGCACGGCGTCGGCATCTCGGTGGTCAACGCCCTCTCGGACCACCTCGAAGTCGAGGTCGCCCGCAGCCAGGTCCTCTATCGCCAGATCTTCTCGCGCGGCCATGCGCAGGGACCCCTGGTGGAGGTCGGCCGGGTGCAGAACCGGCGCGGCACGCGGGTGCGCTTCCATCCCGATGCCGAGATCTTCGGGGCGCTGAAATTCGACCCGCGCCGTCTGTTCAAGATGGCGCGCTCCAAAGCCTACCTGTTCGGCGGCGTCGAGATCCGCTGGCGCTGCGCGCCGTCGCTGCTGGAGGGGCTGGAGGACGTGCCGGCCGAGACCGTGCACCGTTTCCCCGGCGGCCTGCGCGACTATCTCGCCCGCGATCTCGACGGCAAGGAGCTCGTCACCGACGCGGTCTTCTCGGGCAAGGTGACGAAGCCCGGCGGCCACGGCTCCCTCGAATGGGCCGTCGCCTGGATGGTGGTGGAGGACGGGGTCTCGCACTCCTACTGCAACACCATTCCCACCGCCGAGGGCGGCACCCACGAGAGCGGCCTGCGCGTCGCCCTGCTGCGGGCCCTGCGCGAGCATGCCGAGCGCGTCGGCCAGGCCAAGCGCATGACCTCCGTCACCACCGACGACGTGATGGCGACCTGCGCCTCGATGCTCTCGGTCTTCATCCGCGAGCCGGAATTCCAGGGCCAGACCAAGGACAAGCTCGCCACGGTGGAAGCCTCGCGCATCGTCGAGACGGCGATCCGCGACGCCTTCGACCATTGGCTCGCCGCCTCCCCGGCCCAGGCCAACAAGCTCCTCGACTGGGTGATCGACCGGGCCGAGGAACGCCTGCGCCGACGCCAGGAGAAGGAAGTCGCGCGCAAATCCGCGACCCGCAAGCTGCGGCTGCCGGGCAAGCTCGCAGACTGCTCCAAGGCCGGCACGGCGGGCTCGGAAATCTTCATCGTCGAGGGCGATTCCGCTGGCGGCTCGGCCAAACAGGCGCGCGACCGCGCCAGTCAGGCGATCCTGCCGTTGCGCGGCAAGATCCTCAACGTGGCCTCGGCCAGCCGGGACAAGATGGGCGCCAACCAGCTCATCTCAGACCTGACCCAGGCGCTCGGCTGCGGCACGGGCAACGGCTACAAGGGCGAGGACCTCCGCTACGAGAAGGTCATCATCATGACCGACGCGGACGTGGACGGCGCCCATATCGCCTCGCTGCTGATCACCTTCTTCTACCGGCAGATGCCCAAGCTCATCGACAAGGGCCATCTCTACCTGGCGATTCCGCCGCTCTACCGCCTCCAGCACGGCGCGAAGACGGCCTATGCCCGCGACGATGCCGACAAGGAGCGGATCATCAAGTCGGTCTTCAAGGGCGCCAAGGTCGAGATCAGCCGGTTCAAGGGGCTTGGCGAGATGATGCCGGCGCAGCTGAAGGAGACCACGATGGACCCCAAGAAGCGCACGCTCCTGCGCGTGGCGATCCTCGACGAGGCACGGGATTCCACCGGTGACGCCGTGGAGCGCCTGATGGGCAACAAGCCCGAGGCCCGCTTCGCTTTCATCTCCGAGCGCGCGGCCTTCGCCGACGAAGCGGTTCTCGACATCTGAGGGCGTGCGAAAGGGAGCTGCCCTGTCCGGAACCGGCTCCGTCCTCGCAAAAGTGGATCACCGTCGGAACCCGATCCGGCCGGCGCGGAAAATCCCGCAGCGTGCGTGGCACGGCGATCCGCGAAAGGCGGTCACAGACGCGAAAAGCCCGGCCTCGCGGCCGGGCTTTTCGTTTTGGACGATCCCGATGCCGCGCGATCCTCAAGGGACCGCGCGGCGATCAATGGACGATCCTAGTAGGTGCCGAACTTGTAGTTCAGGCCGGCGCGGACGACGGCGAACTCGTCGTCGCGGCGACCGGTGCTGACCGAGCGAACGACGTCGCCGGTCGCCGTGTTGACGACCAGAGCGCCCGTGCTGCGGTTGCCGCGATCCAGGTTCACGTACAGGCCTTCGACCTTCAGCGTCACAGCCGACGACTTGAAGAAGTTGAAGAACGAGTCGGTCGGGAGAGCGTATTCGATACCACCGCCGACGGCGTAGCCGGTGCGGAAGTCGTCGTTGCCGCGGAAGCCGCCGAAATCACGCTCGGCGCTGCCGGCGCCATAGGCGAAACCACCGGTGCCGTACACGAGGGTGCGGTCGAAGGCGTAGCCGAGACGGCCGCGGACGGTGCCGAAGTAGTCGAGGCTGGAGAGGCCGCGCGGATCGTTGATGACGAGGCCCGGAGCGGCGAGGATGCCCGAGTCACGACGCTTGGCGCCGAAATCGAGGTACTGCGCATCGGCTTCGACACCGACCACGACGCCCGAACCCGGGGTGAACTGGTAGTTGTAGCCGATCTGCGCGCCGCCGGTGAAGCCGTTCTGGTCGTTCTTGCTGAACGTGGCGGTCTGGGCGACGCCGGAATTCGTGAAGGCGCCGGGAACGACGAAGGAGCGGGTACCCTCGCTGCCGGTGTTGAAGGCGTAACCGGCGTTGATACCGAAGTAAGCGCCCGTCCACGTGAAGACCGGCACCGGAACGAAGACCGGCGGGGCAGCGCGACGGGGAAGGTCGGCGGCCGAAGCGACGGCGGTCATGCCGGCGAGAACGGTCGTGGCGAGAAGCAGTCTTTTCATTGTGTCTCTGGTCCTGATGGGCATTGAGCCAAGGGCGCTTGTAGTCCGGGTCGGGCTTGGGGTCTGTCGCATTCCTGCAACAACAACCTCCGAATACGAGGCTAGCCGTCAATGAAGGGTAAAGGTTAGGCGCAGATGAGGATCGAGAGACCAGTGACGTGCTCTGGCGCACCTCAGACCCTTTTCAGACACAATTGCGTGACGGTGCCATTCTGTCGCTGGGATATCGGCCCTCCACTTGAGACAACCATTTGTTAAGCGGAACAATTCTGCAGATCGTCGAGTTGATCCGGATTTTTATCACGCGACACATTGCGAGAGTTGCCCTGCCATGAAAGCTGGGCGAGCCCGATGCGGGAAAGGAAGCACGGCGAGCGGCCATTCGGCAGCACTTCTCCTCATGCCGCTAAGCCGGGATTAACCCTGATCGGCGATCCTGCGCTCGGACGGGCGGAGACGGCATCGGGCCGACACGGCACCCTGCGGACGCTCCGTCGAGGGTCGAGCTCGTCATGATCAGGTCGTTCGTTCCCGCCGAACCGGGATATGCCGAAAAGAACCGCGAAGAGAGCCTCGACGAGGACCGTGTCGCCGCGCCGACCTTGCTGCCCTGGGCGATCAAGGTGTCCCTGATCCTGACGGCGATCGGAGTCGGGACGAGCTTCTACCTCGCACAGAACCTGCCCGGAGCGATGACGGCGAAGCGGGATGCGCAGATGGCGGCCGCAGCCGGCGACCCGATGACGACGGGCTCCATACCGGGCGACCGCCGACAGAATGGTGAAGCCGGGCGCCGTTCTTCCGGCGGAACCATGGATTTCAGGCTGCGCTGATCGCTGCGAAGGGGCTCGCCCGAGCGGCGACGCCTCTCCCTCACCGCCGGGATCGATCCGACGGCGAGGAAGCCGGTCGCGTCAGCCGGCGGCGACCCAGACCTCGCCCTTGCCGAGGGTGGCGAGGTCGCCCGAATAGCGCTTGAGTGCCCCGGCGGCGAGATCGGCATGGGCCGGGCTCAGAGCGCGAAGCGAGCGGGCCAGCAGCCGCAGGAACACGAGGTCGTGCGTTCCCGTCTCGACGAAGCTCGGGCTCAGGGCACCGTGCCCACCGGCGAGGATCGTGCCGCGGCGCATGCCGTAGCCGGGGTGGTCACCCACGGAGAGGGCCGCGATGGTGCCCGCGATCATCCGCGATCCGGCATGGGCACCGGCGGCGCCGACCAGGATCGTCCCGCGCCGCATGCGGTCGCCGAGGTAGTCGCCGGCCGATCCGCGGATCACCAGCGTGGCGCCGTCGAGCCCGGCCTTGGCGGCGTAGACCGCGCCGCCGGCATGATCCCCGGCATCGCCCTCGATCGTGATCGTCCCGCCGGTGGCGCCCGAACCGGCATAGGGACCGGCCGATCCCGTCACCGTGACGGAGCCCGACGCCATGCCGGCACCGAGGCGCTGGCCGACATCGCCGACCACGCGGATGGCGCCGCCGCCGAGCGAGGCGCCGACGCGGTCGAGCCGGGACGAGCCGCCCTCGATGGTCAGGGTGTCGGAGCCGTCGAGGGACACCGTAAAGCAATCGCCGAGGGTCAACCCGCGCCGGCTGGTGCCGACCGGAAGTCTGGCCGCCTCGGCCTCGGACAGCCCTTTCAGCGAAAGCGGCGTGACGTGGAGGAGATCGAGCCGCTCCGGCGGCTCCTGGCGCAGGGTGAGGGTGCTCATGCCGCTCCAGCCTCGCTCGCCGGCTCCTTCGAGAGCAGGTCCTTCAGGTGATAATGGTGGCGGCCGAGATTGCCGCCGTAATTGCCCGCCGTCACCGCCACGAGCCCGTGCGCGGCGCCGGCCGCCGTCGAGGCGTGCAGAGCCGCCCGCATGGATTCGGCCACACCGGCCGAGGTCAGGGCGTCGATCACGATCTCCAGCACCACGCCGACCTCGGCCGAGAGCTCGGAGCCGGCCCGGCCCTTCAGGGTCGGGCAATAGGCGTCGTTGGTCGAGGCCATCATGCCCTTGGTGCGCGCGCCCACCTTCGAGCCGGAACGGACGATGCCGCCGGGGAAGGGCAGGATCGCGCCCGACACGGTGCGGGCCGCGTCCACGGCGATCTCGGCGACCTTCAGGGTCTCGGCATGGTTGCGGCCGAGGAACAGCAGGTTGCCGCCGCCCACCGCGCCGTCCACCGCGCGGACGAAATCCTCGCAGAGGAACTCGCCGTCCATCACCGGGATGCGCCAGTAGCGACGCGCCTTGCCGGTGACCGGGTCGGTCAGCCGCTTGGCCACCGCGAAGCCGTCGCCGAAATAGCGGATGGCGCCGCCGAGCTTTATTTTCGTGGGGCCCTCCACACCGGCGTAGCACGCCGTGCCCGGGCAGGTGAGGATGCACTGGCCGACGCGCTTCAGGAGCTGGTCCTTGAGGCCGTTCGGCTCGAAACCGAACAGCAGCACGCGCACGCCGGGGCGGCCGTCCGGCGTCTCCTCGGGGGACAATTCGCAATCGATCCCGGCCTCGGCGCCGCAGCCGATCACCGAGGTGGCGAAGCCGGTCATGGTGACGGCCGCGATCATCGCCCATTTGGCGGTGTCGTTGGTGATGATGATCGCCGTGCCGGCGACGTCGAACGCCTCGGCGAAGGTGTCGATCACCGGGATGCCGTTGAGGGTGAGGTCAGCCATGGTCAGTCACCCGTCCTCACGCGACGCGTCGTCATCGAGCCCGACATCGTTCTCAAGCCCGGCATGCCACGTCCTCGAACACATCGCTCACGAGGAAGGCCTCGTCCGGCACGGTGAAGCTGTCGAGGCCGGCGCCGAAACGGGCGTCGAGATAGGCGTCGGTGCGCGTCTCCATCGCCTTGTCGGATTCCACCGTCAGTTCGAGGGTGCGGCCGCTGCGCCAATTCACGATCTCACCGTCCTCGACGATGACGTGGCCGTCCTTCAGGACGAGGCGGGCGCGGGCGAACATCGCCGTGCGGTTCCTGTCGTCGCGATAGATCGCGACATCGGCCCGCGCGCCCTCGCGTAGGTGACCGCGATCGGCGAGGCCGAGGAGCTTGGCCGGGCCGGAACGGGTCAGCTGGGCGATCTCGGAGAAGGAATATTCCCGCTCGATCCCGCACAGGCCGGAGCGCTCGGCGATGACCTTGTGCAGGCCGGCGATCTCGCGGTCGCGCTCCTCCTTGTCCATCAGCAGGTGGATGATGCGGGGATATTCGGTGAAGGGGCCGCCATTCGGGTGGTCGGTGGTGAGGATGGTGCGCTCGGGGTCCCCCGACAGCAGCATCAGCTCGAGACCGATCGCCCATTGCAGGGAGCTCACCGGGCCGCGCGGCTTGTAGAGGAACGGCACGATGCCGCCGCCTTCCGCGTCGCCCGCCGTGATGATCCACTTCTTCGGGTTGGCGCCCTTGCGACCGGCGAACTGGCGGATCACGTCCAGCGAGATCGTCACCGTCTGGCCGAAGGCGATCTGACCCACGTCGAAGGTGGCGTTGGGGTGGCGCTCCATCGCCTCGGTGATGCGCTCGGCCGCCGAGCGGAAGCCGCCGGTGCCGGGATTGGCCGGATCGACCGCACCGTAGGCGTAGAACTGCGCATGGGCGAAGTGGATGCGGCGTCCCTCCGCCGCCTCCATCGTCGCCACGAAGGAATCGTCGGCGCCGGGAATGCCGAGATTGTTGGCATGGACGTGCAGCGGATGCGGCACGCCGATCTCCTCCACCGCGTCGAGGAGGGCGTTCATGATCTTGCGGGTGGTGAGCCCGTAGACCGGGATCTCCTCGTCGAGGCTGAGGTTGAGCATCCCGTCCTTGAAGGCCGAGGCGCCGCCCGCATTGATGCACTTGACGCCGAGCCCGCGCGATGTCGCCACCGAGAGGGCGACGAGGTCGCGAACCGCCGCCTTGCCCTCGCGCTGGCGCAGCAAGTCGAGGAGCTGGTCGTCGTTGCCCATCACGGTCAGCGCGCCGCGGTCGAGCAACGGGATGTCGGCGAGTTCGAGCTGGGTCGCCAGCGCGTTGGTCGGCGGCATCGCCGGCTCGACGGCGATGGTGTAGCCCATCCGCGCGTAATTCGCGCCGATCCAGGCGGCCGAGCCGCCGGCATGGGCGAAGGGATGGCCCTCGGGCGCGGCCTCGCTGGCATAGAGATCCGGCAGCAGCAGGCGGCTCATCACCACGTTGCCGCCGGCGATGTGCGAATGCACCTCGACGCCGCCCGCCATCACGACGCATCCGCCGGCGTCGATGGTCTTGTCGGGCTTCCGCTCCGACGGCGCGACGACGCGGCCGTACTCGATCCAGACGTCGCCGACGCCGTCGCGATTGGCGGTGGGATCGACGACCCGGCCGCCCTTGATCAGGATCAGCATCAGGCGCCCTTCTTCTGCGTGAGGCGGTCTTGCAAACGATCTTGGATAGCGGCGAGCACTCCGGCCGCCGTCAGGTCCGCCGGCTGGCCGGCGGCAGGCATGTAGGTGATCGCCGCGCGGCGCTCGTTCCACAGGGCGCCTCCGGCCGTCTCGCCGGGCACGCCCACCGCAATAACGATCTCGGCGACGTCGCCGGTGGCATCGGGACTGCCCTCGCCGACGATGGCGATGGTGGGCAGGGTGCCGAGCCAGTCCGGGCGCGGGGCGGGGAGGGAGGCGAGCCACAGGGCGGCATCGGCCTCGCCGGCCGCCACCTGCCGCGCACTGTCGAAGCGCCAGGGATCGTGTTCGGGCAGATCACGGCCGAAGCCGACCCGCGGCGGCTGCCCGGTGGTCCAGGAGGCGAGCTGCGTCACGGCCCGGCCCTGGAACCCGTCGGACACGGAGAGGGCGAAGAAGCGCGTCAGGTCGTTGAGGTCGCGCACCAGCCCCTGCAGCATTTCGACGCCGAGCTCGCCGATCTCGGCGGCATCGTAGAGGACGACGCCGTATTGCGCGGTCGTGAGGCGGCGGGCGAGATCGGCATGGGCCGCCTCGCCGGAGAGGTTGCCCTTCACGTAGGCGCGCAGATGCGCCACCGAGACGGCGAGACCGCCGGTATCGGCGGGGTAGGCCACGTGGCGGGTGGCGCCGTTGCCGGGGCCGCCGAGCGAGAGCAGCGTTCGCTCGGAACCGGCGGCGCGGCCGCGGCTCGGCGCGGAGGCGGCGATCTCCTGTACGATCGGCCGGTCCCAGGGACGGAAGCCGACGATCAGCACGGCATCGGCCCGGCCGATCGCCTCGGCCGGCGTCGTGTTCAGGTTGCCGAACTGGCTGAGAGGTCCGAGCTCCGCATAGAGGCCGTCGCCGCCCAGCGGGTCGACGGAGGCGCCGATGGCGCCGGCCAGATGATAGGCCGCGCGCACCGCGCTGGTATCCGCGCTCAGACCGGTCACGATCGGCGTCTTCGCTGCGGCGAGGAGCGTGGCAGCGGCCTCCACCGCCGCACTCACGTCCGCTGCACCACCCTTTATCCAGGCAGCCATGCCTTCACCTTGGAGAACGAGGGCCCGGCACGCGCTGTATTCAGCGTCGCGCACGGCGGGACTGCGCCAGTCCATTCCTAGTGGGGCGGCACGTTTGCATCGCCGAGGCGCTGCAAGCAAGCCCCAACCTTCTCCCCTCGCGACCCTCGCCCGGACGCGACGGCCTCGCTCGGCGCCGGACCGAATCCGATACTCGTCCCGACGAGCCGGGGTCGTGTCCCATGGCGGGGCCGCATGGATCGGCGCTCCTCGATCCCGGCATTTCAGACGAGCCGGGATGTCAGACGACTCGGGTTGTCCGGCAGCTCGGGACGTCCGGCAACTCTTGCGAGCGGTCGGCCCGCCGTGGGAGAAGCCCGCGAACGACCGATCGTCTCGAGCGCGGTCTTCCATCCCGGCGACGGCCGACGGGATCAGGATGCGCGTGACGCGCTCAGAGGGGGCTTTCCTTGATGAAAGAGATCGCCGTGGACCAGATCCCCGACGAACGGCCCGCAGGACGGGGCTCGACGGTTCCGGGCGCGGTGCGGGTCCGTGCCCCCGCGCGCCTGCATTTCGGCTTCCTCGACCTGCATGGCGGCCTCGGACGTCGGTTCGGCAGCATCGGTCTGGCAGTCGACGCACCCTCCGTGGACCTCACCGCACGGCCGGCGACGAGTCTTCGGGTGACCGGGGCCGAGGCGAAACGCACGCGCGCCTATGCGGAAGCGGCGGCGAGCCATCTCGGGATCGAGAGCCGTGCCGCGATCCAGGTGGACGAGGCCATCCCCGCCCATGCCGGCTTCGGCTCGGGCACGCAGCTCGCCCTCAGCGTCGCCGCGGCGCTCGCCGCCCTCGACGGGCGCGCCTTCTCGCCCGATGCCTTCGCCGACGCCCTCGACCGGGGCAACCGCTCCGGCGTGGGGCTCGCGGCCTTCACCCAGGGCGGCCTCATCGTCGATGGCGGCCGCGACGCCAGCAACGGCCCGCCGCCGCTGATTGCGCGCCTCGCCTATCCGGAGGCGTGGCGCATCCTGCTGATCCTCGACGAGGCCATGACCGGGGTGCATGGCACCCGTGAGGTCGAGGCGTTCCGCGATCTGCCGCGCTTCCCCGAGGCGCAGGCGGCCGAGATCTGCCGGATCGTGCTGATGCAGGTGCTCCCCGCCATCGCCACCGCCGAGGCCGAAGGATTCGGCGCCGGCATCACCACGATCCAGCGGCTGATCGGCGATCATTTCGCGCCCCATCAGGGCGGGCGCTACGCGAGCCCCGCGGTGGCGGAGGCGCTGGCGGCGATCGCCGCGCAGGGGGTCGCCGGCTACGGCCAGAGCTCGTGGGGGCCGACCGGCTTCGCCCTGGTCGCCTCGGAGGCCGAGGCCCTGGCCCTCAAGGCCTCCCTCGAACGCCCCGGTTCCCTGCGCTTCGTGATCGCCCGCGGACGCAACAGCGGCGCCTCGGTGACCCGGCTTTAAGGGAAGCCGGCGCATCAGCGACGCTTGACCATCCCGGCCCAGCCGGCTTTGGAAGAAGACTAGAAAGAAACGAAGCCCCGGAAGAAACCATGCAGGTGACGACCCCGCCAGGGTGTCGGACACCTGCGGAGGGAGAGACACGATGGCCCGCTCGATTCTGCATATGCTCACGCCCCTCAAGCACATGAGCCCGTTCGACGTGAACATGGCCGTGGATGCGGGTTTCGAGACCATCGCGACCTATACCGACGTGACCCTGCCGGACGTGACGTCGCTGGTGCAGGATTCGATCTTCTCCCGCTCCCCGCAGGACGGCACCCGCACGACCATCTTCATCGGCGGCAAGAACGCCGAGGACGCCCTCGACATGGTGGACCGGGCGAAGAAGGCCCTGGTGCCGCCCTTCGCCAACCACATCGTCGCCGATCCCGCCGGCTCCTTCACCACGGGGGCGGCCATGGTCGCGGAGGTGACCCGCGCGCTGAAGTCCAAGTTCGGCACCGACCTGAAGGGCAAGCGCATCGTCATCTTCGGCGGCGCCGGCGTCGTCGCCTACGTGGCGGCGGTGATCGGCGCGCTGGAAGGCGCCAAGACCGTCATCGTCGGCCATGACGGCGAGGAGCGCGTCTCGAAGATCGCCTTCACCATGAAATGGCGCTTCGGCATCGATGTCGGCGCCGTCGACGGCTCCACCGCGGAGGCCCGCTGCGCCGCCATCGCCGAGGCCGACGTGATCCTGTCCGCCGGCCCGGCCGGCATCCCGATCCTGTCGGCCCAGGATCTGGAATGCGCGCCGAACCTCCTCGTCGCCTCCGACGTGAACGCGGTGCCGCCCGCCGGAATCGCCGGAATCGACGTGAACGCCAAGGACGTGGCGCTCCCCACCGGCAAGGGCATCGGCATCGGCGCGCTCGCGGTCGGCAACGTCAAGTACCAGACCCAGTCGCGCCTGTTCCGCCAGATCCTCGAGGCCGACGAGCCGCTCTGCCTCGATTTCCGCGACGCCTACAAGGTCGCCGTCGACGTCGCCGGCTGACGGGCGCTCGCCCGTCCGCTCGATCCCACCCATGACCTCATCCTGAGGTGGGTTGGGAGGAGGGCGAGGGCGTGATCCGAAGCGATCGCCGCGATGGCAGCATCACCCGAATGGTCCCCGCCCCGGGGCGACGCGATCCTCATCGCCGCCCAGTCCGGGCGGGCGCTGGCCCAGGCCGCGCGCCGGGCGGGTCTTCGCCCCTACGTCCTCGACCTCTTCGGCGATGGCGACACGCTCGCCCTCGCCGAAGGCCATCGTCCCGCCCGGGGCCGCTTCGGCGATGGGCTGAGTGGGGAGGGCGTCCTCTCCGGCCTTGATGCCCTCGCCGTCATGGCGAAAACGCCGCCGATCGGGATCGTGCTCGGAAGCGGCTTCGAGAACGCCACGGACCTGATGGAGAGGATCGCCCGGCGCCACAGGCTTCTGGGCGCCGGGCCGGAAACGGTCCGGGCACTCAAGGACCCGCTCGCCTTCGCGGCGCTCTGCGCCCGCCTCGCGATCCCGCATCCGGACGTCACGCGCGAGGCCGTGGCGGAGAGATCGGGATGGCTCCTCAAGCGCGCAGGCGGTTCCGGCGGCAGCCATATCCGACCTGCCGGTGCGGGGAGGGCGCCATCGGGCGCCTATTTCCAGCGCCGGGTCGGCGGCAGGGCCCGCGCCGTCGCCTTCCTCGCCGACGGGCGCGAGGCAACGGTCCTGGCCGTCACCGAGCAATGGAGCGCGCCGTCGCCCCTGCGCCCCTTCCGCTATGCCGGCGCGCTCGAACGCGCGGCCCGCGAGGCGCCGATCCTGCCGGCCTCGACCCTCTCCCAGGTGACGGCGGCCATCGCGGGGATCGTCGCGGAGACCGGACTTCGCGGCCTCGCCAGCGCCGATCTCCTCGTCTCGGACGAGGGCTGGTGGCTCACCGAGATCAACCCGCGCCCGGGAGCCACCCTCGACATCCTCGACCGGCGCGAGACGCCGCTGCTGACCGCGCATATCGATGCGAGCCTCGGCGTTTTGCCGCTCGTCGAAGCCGCACCGGTGGATGCGGCGGCCTCGGAAATCTGTTACGCGGCAGCCGGCTACGCGCCGATGCCGCCCCTCGACTGGCCGGATTTCGTTCGCGACCGCCCACAATCCGGCGCCTGCGTGCCACGCGATGCTCCCCTCTGCACCGTGTTCGCCGCAGGTCCGGACTCGGCCGCCACCCGAGACCTATTGCGCGTCCGGGCCGCCACTCTGCGGACCCTGCTCGCCACGACGGAGGAAGCCAGATGACCACCCATCCCCCCGCCACGCTTCGGACCACGCCGAGCCTGAACGCCCTCGCCAATCCCCTCGTGGAGAAGCTCGTGGCCGATGCCGAGGCCCTGCGCCTCTCCGTCACCACCGAGAACGGCGCGCGCATGGTCGATGCCGGCGCCACCGTGCGCGGCTCCATCGAGGCCGGCCGGCGCATCGCCGAGATCTGCCTCGGCGGCCTCGGCACCGTGTCGATCGCCCCCACCGGCCCGATCGCGGCCTGGCCCTATTCCGTGGTGGTGCATTCCGCCGATCCGGTGCTGGCCTGCCTCGGCAGCCAGTATGCCGGCTGGTCGCTGGCCGACGAGACCGGCGATTCCGGCTTCTTCGCCCTCGGCTCCGGCCCCGGCCGCGCCGTCTCGGTGGTGGAAGACCTCTACAAGGAGCTCGGCTACCGCGACAGCGCCAGCCGGACGGCGCTGGTGCTCGAAGCCGCCGGCGGACCGCCCGCCTCCGTCATCGCCAAGGTCGCCGAGGCCTGCGGCGTGTCGGCGGATGCGCTGACCTTCATCTACGCGCCGACCCAGTCGCTCGCCGGCTCGACCCAGGTCGTCGCCCGCGTGCTGGAGGTCGCCCTGCACAAGGCCCATACCGTGGGCTTCGACCTGCACAAGATCGTGGACGGCATCGGCTCGGCCCCGCTCTCGCCGCAGCATCCCGACTTCATCCAGGCCATGGGCCGCACCAACGACGCCATCATCTATGGCGGCCGGGTGCAGCTCTTCGTCGAGGCCGACGAGGCGGATGCCAAGCAGCTCGCCGAGCAGCTGCCCTCCACCACCTCGGCCGACCACGGCGCTCCCTTCGCCGACATCTTCGGCCGGGTGAACGGCGATTTCTACAAGATCGACGGCGCGCTGTTCAGCCCGGCCGAGGTCATCGTCACCTCGGTGACCACCGGCAAGAGCTTTCGCGGAGGCCGGCTGATGCCGGAGCTGGTGGACGCGTCGTTCAGCTGAGCCACATCACGCGACCCTCCCCCTCTGCGGGGGAGGGTGGTCGCGGAGCGACCGGGAGAGGGAAAGCCCTGTCCGGAACCGGCGCTCCCCTCTCCCGACCCGCTTCGCGGGCCACCCTCTCCCGCAAGGGGGAGAGGGATCGACGTCGAGGTTGCGAACAACATGCGCATCGGGCTCGCGGCCGATAACGGCAACTGGCACAAGGCCCGTCTGAGGGCCGCCCTCGAAAGCCTCGGCGCCGAGCCGGTGCTGTTCTCCCTGGCCGACGTGGCGGTGGTGACCGGCGGCGGCGAACCCCTGCGCGTCCCCGGATTCGAAGACCGGCTGCCCGACGGCGTCCTCCTGCGCACCATCGCCGGCGGCACCTTCGAGGCCACCACCATGCGGCTCGGCGTGCTGCACGCCCTCGTCGCCTCCGGGGTCACGGTGTGGAACTCGCCCGGCGCCATCGAGCGCTCGGTGGACAAGGCGATGACGAGCCTCCTCGTCGCCAGGGCCGGCCTGCCGACCCCCGACACCTTCGTCTTCTCCGGGCGCGACGCGGCGGCGGCCTGCGTCGCCCGCGAGGCGCGCCCCGGTGCGCCACTGGTGCTCAAACCGCTGTTCGGCTCGCAGGGGGAGGGGCTGCAGCTGATCGAACGGCCCGACGACCTGCCCGACGAGGCGGCGGTGTCCCGCGTCTACTACCTGCAGCGCTACATCGCCCGGACCGACGGACTCTGGCGCGATTACCGCGTCTTCGTCTGCGAGGGCAGGGCCATCGCAGCCATGATCCGCGAGGGCGACGGCTGGATCACCAACGTCCATCGCGGGGGCCGTCCGCTGCCCTGGGCGATGCCGGCGAAGGCCGCCGAACTCGCCGAGCGCGCGGCGGCGGCGGTGGGCGTCGATTATACCGGCATCGACCTCGTGGAGGACGGGGAGGGCGGCTATCTCGTCCTCGAGGTCAATTCCATGCCGGCCTGGTCCGGCCTGCAGCAGGTCACCGAGGTGGACATCGCCGGGGCGGTGGCGCGCGGCTTCCTCAACGCCGTGCGGGCGGTCAGACCGCCCCGGCTCGTGGCCGCCCTGGGATGAGCGGCCTCTCGCCGGAGACCATCGCCGAGGCCTATCGGGCGAGCTGTCTCGCCGAACTCGATGCCCTGAAGCCCGGCAACGTCCACGTCTTCGGCGACGGTCACCGCATGGCGGTGTCGGATTTCGTCGCCAGCGCCGACATTTCCGCCCCCCATCTGGCGGCACGAGGGGCGCGGGTCGGTCGGCGCGTGCTCGCCGCCATGGAGGCGACGCTCCACGCGGTGGGCCAGAACACCAATCTCGGCATCCTGCTCCTCTGCGCGCCCCTGGCACTGGCGGCCGAGCGCGGCGGCGGGTTGCGCGCGACCCTGGCCGACATCCTCGACGATCTCGATCCCACGGATGCCGCCGAGGTCTTCGCCGCGATCCGCGCCGCCGATCCGGGCGGCCTCGGCAGGGCCGAGCGCCACGACGTCACCGGGGCGGAGGCACCGGCCTCGCTCCACGCGGCCATGGCGGAGGCCGCCCCGCGCGATCGGATCGCCCGCGCCTACGTCACGGGCTTTGCCGACATCTTCGCCATCGGCCTGCCGGCCCTGGCGGCCGCACGGGACGAGGGGCTCACTCCTCCCTGGAGCACCACGGCCGTGTTCCTCGGCTACCTCGCGTCCGTCCCCGACAGCCACGTGGCACGCAAGCACGGCCCGGAACGCGCCGAATCCCTGCGGGCCGAGGCGGTGGACCTGCTCTCCCTCGATCTCGGGTCGCGCCCCGTCGCCGAACTCCTGGCGCGGGACCGCGCGTGGAAGCGCGAGAATCTCAATCCGGGCACCAGCGCGGACATGACGGTGGCCACCCTCTTCGCCGACCGCCTGCTGGCGCGCGGGGCAGGCCTTCCCTGAATTCGGCGGCCCGGCGATACGTAACACGCGCCTTAATCGGCGTGACGGTAGGTTCAACCCCCCGTTAGGCAAAGATTTTGCACGATTACGCCCCCCCTGCAGGGTTGTTACGGCCGAGGCCCCAGAGTAGGGTCCGCGCCGCGATCCGGGCAAACCGGTCCGGTCTCTATGGGGCTGGACGCCGTGAACAAGGATAGCTGCCGGCCGCGCCCATAAGCTCGGGGGCGGTCACGTCTTTTCAAGACTCCTGGGAGAAACCCCACATGGCGAAGATCAACAAGGTTCTGGTCGGCGAGGCTCTCGTCGGCGACGGCAACGAGGTCGCCCACATCGATCTCATCATCGGACCGCGCGGTTCGCCGGCCGAAGCCGCTTTCTGCAACGGCCTCGTGAACAACAAGCACGGCTTCACCAGCCTGCTCGCGGTCATCGCGCCGAACCTGCCCTGCAAGCCGAACACCCTGATGTTCAACAAGGTCACCATCAACGACGCCCGTCAGGCCGTCCAGATGTTCGGCCCCGCCCAGCACGGCGTTGCCAAGGCCGTGCAGGATTGCGTTGCCGAAGGCACCATCCCGGCCGACGAAGCCGACGACCTGTTCATCCTGGTCGGCGTGTTCATCCACTGGGAAGCGGCCGACGACGCCAAGATCCAGAAGTACAACTACGACGCCGTGAAGCTCTCCATCGAGCGCGCCGTCAAGGGCGAGCCCACCGCTGCCACCGTCACCGAGCAGCGCAACTCCGCTTCGCACCCCTTCGCGTCGAACGCTTAGATCGGGGACAGTCCTGGGCAGAGCGCGCCTCCGCCCGCACCGCGGGGCCTGCTCCAGCGACTGGCTTCCATCTTCCTCGGACGATGAAACATGAAACGGGGCGGCTTCGGCCGCCTCGTTTTTTTATGGCTGATGCGGGTCACCCGCGCAGCGTCCCGTCGTGGATCGCGGAGGCCACCAGCGCCCCGGCGACGCCGATCGCCTGGAGCGCGGCGACATCCTCCGGCCCGCGCACCCCTCCCGCCGCGTAGAGCCGCGTCGCCGGGCTGATCGCCCGGACCTCCGACAGGCGGGACAGATCCGGCCCGGCCCCGGCTCCCACGCGGCTCAGGGTCATCACGATGACCTCGGAGGGCCAGTGCGCCGGCTCGTCGTGCAAGTCCGGCGGCCCCATCCGTTCCGCTCCCCTGGTATCGAGGGAGAAGACCGCGCGATTCCCCAGCGCCTTCACCAGACCGGCATCGTTCTGGCTCTCGCTGCCGATCACCGGGCGCCCCAGCCCCTCCCGCAGGAAGGCATCGACGCCGGAGGCCTTCGCGAACCCCGCATCGACCCAGAAGGCGACGCCCGGGCAGGCGAGCGCGATTCGCCTCAGGCTGTCGAGATCGGGCGGCGTGCCGTCGATGATGGCGTCGAGATCGGCCACGTAGAGGATGCCGGCGGCGGTGGCGTCGATGAGTCCCCGCGCGACGTCCCCGGGCGACGATCCCTTTGCCAAGGGCGTCACGATCGGGGCATAGGAGGCGCGGTCCCCGGCCCTGGCCCGCACCACCTGACCGTGGCGCAGGTCGATCACCGGAACGATCCGAAACCCGTCCTTCATCCCGTTCCTCCCTGTACGGACCTGCCCGTGACGCCTGCCGCATCCACGCACGACCCGGTGATCGGCTGGGATCTCGGAGGGGTCCATGTCAAGGCGGCCCTGGTCCGCGGCGGCCGTGTGGAGGCCGTCGTCCAGGCACCGTGCCGCCTCTGGCGCGGGCTGCCCGCCCTCGACGAGACCTTTTCGCAACTGCCGGACTGGGCGCGCGCGCAGGCCGACCACGTGGTCACCATGACCGGCGAACTCACCGACTGCTTCTCCGACCGCACCGACGGCGTGGCGCAGCTCTCGGCCTGGGCGGAGGCGCATCTCTCCGGTCCGGTGCGGATCTATGGCGGGCGTGCCGGGCTCCTCGCGCCCGACGCGGCGCAGGCATCCGCCCTCGACGTCGCCTCGGCCAATTGGCACGCCACCGCCGCCCTCATCGGCCGCCACGCGGCGAACGCGCTCCTCGTCGATATCGGCTCCACCACCGCCGACCTGATCCCCATCGTCGGAGGCCGCCCGGCGGCAGCCGGCTACAGCGACGCCGAGCGCCTTGAGACGGGCGAGCTCGTCTATTCCGGCGTGGTGCGCACGCCCGTCCTCGCCTTCACCGCCTCGGCACCGTTCAAGGGCAGGCGGACCGGAATGATGGCCGAGACCTTCGCCACCACGGCCGACGTCTACCGCCTCACCGGCGACCTGCCCGAGGGCGCCGACCAGCAGCACAGCGCCGACATGAAGGGCAAGTCGATCCCCGAGACCGAGATCCGCCTCGCCCGGATGATCGGCCGCGACCATGCGGAAGGTACCTCTGCCGATTGGCGGGCGCTCGCGGCGCATTTTTCCGAATGCCAGCTCCGCCCGCTCCACGACGCGGCGGCGATCCTGCTCTCGCGTCCCGACATCGCGGCGGACGCGCCGCTCGTCGTCTGCGGGGCGGGGCGGTTCCTCGCCGAGCGCCTGGCCCGGCGCCTGGGGCGCCCGTCCGTGGCGCTCACCGACCTCATCGCCCCGTTCCTCGCCGAGGACGGTGCCGACTGGGCCTCGACCTGCGGCCCCGCCGTCGCGGTGGCGCTGCTGGTCGCCGATCCCGCCCGACTCCAAGGAGCCCCGAAGGAGACCTCATGAGCGCCACGCACAAACTCGCCCGCATCCTCGCCACCCGCTCCGGTCAGGGGATCGAACTGGCCCTGGCCACGGAGAGCGGCCAGACCCTCAAGGTGCTGGCGAGCCAGGACCAGATCGACATGCTGGTGGACGAGTTGGAGGACATCCTGAATTCGCCCGTCGAGCCCGGCGACGACGAGCCGCCGGCGGCGGCGTGATCGTTCTGTGACCCTTCCCCATGGACCTTGGGCTTGCCGAACCTGATGTGGGGGAAGTGGTCGCGCAGCGACCGAGAGAGGGGACGGCCTCTCTCGCCTACCGCAAGAAGTCCCCGAAGGACCGTGGACCGTCCGGCACGGGGATGTCCTTGAGCGGCTTCAGCGTCGTCGCGTCGATGACGCCGAGCGTGTTGGTGCCCCAGTTCGTCACGTAGATGCGGCTGCCGTCGCGGGAGGCGGCAATGCCCTCCGGGTGGTCGCCGACATCGATGGCGGCGACGTTGGTGAGGGTCTTCAGGTTGAACACCGTGACGGTGTTCGAATACTGGTCGGTGACGAAGCCCCGCGTGTCGGTGAGCGCCACCACATAGGGCCGCTCGCCGGTGGTGACCCGGCCGAATTCGCGGCGCTCGGCCACATCGATGACGGACACGTCGTTCGAGGTGACGTTGGCGGTGTAGGCCCGCGTTCCCGTCGCATCGAGGGTGATCCCGAACGGATGCTCGCCGACGGGAATCTTCACCGTCTCGGTGGCGGTGGCGGCATCGACCACGGAGACGGAATTGCCCTCGCGGTTGGCCACCAGGATCGTGGCGCCGTCGGGCGTCACCGCGATGCCGGACGGCGAAGCGCCGACTTGGATCTCGGTCTCGATCTTGGCACCGTCGGGCGAGATCACGAAAATCCGGCTGCCATACCAGTCGGCGACGTAGACCGCGCCGGATTTCGGGTTGACGGCGATGCCGAGCGGGCCGCCGGGGACGGGAAGGGTGCTCGTCACCGTGCGGGCCTCGAGATCGACGACCGCGATGCCGTGGCCCTCGGGCCGGGTGACGTAGGCCGTCCTGCGATCGGGCGAGAGGGCGATGCCGGCAGGCGCGCCGTCGACCGGAATCTGCGCGACCACCGTGTCGGTGTCGAGATCGACCACGGCGAGGATATTCGCCCCCTGCGCCGTGACGAGGGCTTCCTCGGCGAGGGCCGGGGACGCGGTCAGCGCGAGCGCGAGGGTGGCTGCACGCGCCATCCCGGCAATCCCCTCTCCCCGCCGGCAGGGAGAGGGCCGCGACGGCCCCGTCGTCGGGGCGGCGCGGCGGCGGCCGAAGGTGAGGGGGCGGAGCCGATGGCGTCTCATCCGGAATGCCTCCCTCACCGTCGCCGTGCCTTGGAAAACGCTCCGATCAGGAACCCTTCTCGGCCTTGGCCTTCAGGTTCTCCAGGCCGGCCTTGTAGAGGCCGAGGACGGCGGCCTTCGAGGCGTCGTCGTTCAGGTCCGGCGGCGGATCGTTGTTCATGTAGCCGCGGTAGAACGCACCGCGCCAGGTGACCTTGGTCTTGGCGCCGTCGCCCGAGAGTTCGATGGTCGAGGAATAGTCGTTCACCGGCAGGGTCTTCACGTCGACCTTGTCGATCCGGTACATGTAGGTCTTCTTCTCGGCATCGTACTTGGCGAGCTCTTCCTCGACCGTGGCGCCGCCCTTCAGCGTCAGCACGCGGGTGGCCTTCACGTCGTTGCCGCCCTTGCCCTCGGTCTTCTCGACCACCGGAATCCAGCTGGCATCCTGAAAGTTGCCGACCAGGGCCCAGACCTTGTCGGCCGGAGCATTGATCTCGATGCTCTCGGAGACCTTCTGGCGGGTCGGGCCGTGGGCCTGCGCCGCGTAGGACACCGTAGCGAGCGCCGCCACAGCGGCCAGCGTCTTGAATCTCATCAACCCTGTCTCCTCGGGAACGCACCTTCTAGGGTGCTTGGGGGGCTCGTGCGAGGACCGGCTCGTCGCGCCCGAGGGCGGCGGCGACCTTGTCCTCGATCCAGTCCCAGGCCTCGCGCTCGGCGGGCCCGGCTGTCTTGGATATCGCGATGGCGTGGTAGCGCATCTCCGTCAGGATCTTGTCCGGCTCCAGCATGTGCAGGCGCGTCGACAGGATCGCCGCCTCCAGCACCGCCGCCTGCGCCCGGTTGTAGCCGAAGAACGGCGTGTGGCTGGCGCTGTGTACCATGCGGGCGCGGTAGCGCGGGCGCGTCGCATCGTCCTCCACAGCGATCACCTCGAACTCGGCATGGCCGAAGCTCTCGGCGAGGCGCCGGCCGGAAATGCGGTCGCAGGGCAGGGTCGCCCAGTCGCGCCGCCCGGTCACCGCGCCGGCGATCACCCGCACGTCGCTGGGGCTCGATGCGGCGAAGACCGGGTTGGCGTCGAGGTTGAGGATGGTGGGCGAGGGCCGGAACGGGGCGAGCACCCACGCCTCGCCCTCCTGGATCAGGCCGAAGGGCACGAGGTGGAGGTCGCCGGCGGGCGAGGTCGTGGTGACGATGGTCTCGAGGATCAGCGGCATCGGATCAGGACTCGCCGCCGGGAACGAGGGTGCCGTTCGGGACGAACTTGCCGCAGACGATGCGGCCGCCCTCGTCCGCGAGCGCGTCGTCGCCCCGCGCTCGAGAAGGTTCGACGGTCTCGGGCCTGCCCGCCCCCGCCTCGGGCGACACGGCATCGCGGGTGGCACGCTCGGGCCCATCGGGACCGGAATGCCGCGTATGCCCGGCCTTCTTGAAGGCGGTGGTGTCCTCGACCTCCTCGTCGGCGGCGACGCCCCAGCGCAGGGGCTCGTCCTGGACGTAGCGCTTGCCGAGGCGCCAGGCCGTCTCGGCCTTGGTCAGCTCGCCGCCGAGATAGAAGGCATGGGCGCCGTCGCTGGCGACGTCCAGATCGGGAAAGAAGGCCATCGCGTCGGTGCCGATCGTGTGGACGTCGCGGTTGAAGGCGTGGATGCCGTCCTCGGCCACCGCGATGCGGTAGTTCGGGTCGCGCACCTCCGCCGCCTGGGCCACGATCTCCTCCGGGGTCTGCACGAAGGGGCGCTTGTCGTGCAAGGCCAGCAATTGCCGGCCGTAGCCCTTGGGCAGGGCGGAATCGGCCTTGGCCGCGAACATCACCCGGCGGGCGGCGTCGTGCTCCTCCACCGTACGCCGCGTGTGGTTGGAGACCTGCACGATCAGGACGTTGCGGATCGACAGTTCCGAGCACATGCCGACGAGAAGCGCGGTGACGCCGAGGCTGTCCGCCTCGGTGAGCTCGGTGAGATTGCCGGTGCCCATCATCATCTCGATGCCGGGCCAGCGCTTCCGCGTCTCGTGATAGCGGGTGATCGATTCGACGAAGCCGAAATGGATCGGCTCGAGGATCGGGTCGGCCATGTAGGGCCGGCCGGCCTTCTCCATGCGCTCGATGGCGCGGTCGAGGGAGGGCAGGTCGTCGGGCCGCATCGGCACGAGGATCGGCACCGCATCGGTCTCGAAGGCGAGATCGAGGGTCTCCTCGTTGAGGCTGAGCAGGTAATCGGCCCCGGCCTTCGCCCCACGGGTCAATTCGTCGAGGGAGAAGGAATCGACGCTGACCTTCAGCCCGGCCCCCTTCAAGAGGCGCACGCACTCCTCGAGATGCGGGAACTCGGTGTCGGGCAGGCCGCCGAGATCGATCACGTCGGCGCCCCTCCGCGCCAGATCGAGGCCCTTCGCCAGAATCTGGTCGGGAGTCATCTTCGAGGCGTCGACGATCTCGGAGAAGATGCGCAGATCATGCCGCGAGAGATCGACGGTGCGGCCGGCAAGACCGAGATAGGCCGGCAGGTCCACCACCTCGTCGGGTCCCCGCTCCACCGGCAGGCCGAAATGCGAGGCCAGCGCTTCCGGGTTGGCGCGGCAGCGGCCCGGCAGGACGATGCGGGTGGCCCCCTCGGGGATCGTCACGCGGCGGCGGATGATCTCCTCGGTCATCAGGGCCGCGACCTTCACCCCGGCATCGGCGATGCTCCAGGTGAAGCGCTCGGCCGGCAGGGTGGCGGCGACCTTCTCCAGGCGCGCCTTCGCCATCCGGCCGGTGATGAAGACGAGATGTTCGGGCGCGCTCACGCGGCGGCTCTTACGATGCCGGAACCGGGCCCCCGGATCACGATCTCGCCAGAATAGGCGGCGGCGAAACCGGGAAACCCCGCATCGACCACGCCTGTCCGGGCGAGATCGGACAGGCTCGCGCCCGCCGGTCGGTCCACGGATTTCACCAGGATGCAGCGCGACGCCCGCAATTCGGTGGCGAGCCAGAGGGCGAGACTGTCTGAGGTGACGTCCCAGGATTCGGGGATGGAAGGGTGCCCGTCTTTCAGCGCGACAGGGTCCCAGATGACAGGCGCCTCGGCCGAGCGGGCTTCCATCACGCTGCGCACGATGGCGAGGCGCGGCTCGGCTTCCGAAAGCACCTCCGCCATCCGGCCCATCGCATCGAGGGCGAGGCGGTGGGCGAGGGCGTCGGACAGGCCGAGCCGTCCCTGCGCCGTTCGCACCGCATCGGCGAACGGGCCGCCGCCCGGCACGACGACGCAGCGGCCCTCGTCGCCCTCCGCCAGGGCGGCGAGCAGGCGCCGGAGCCGCGCCGCGTCGGAGACGAGGCTGCCGCCGAGCTTCACGACGGTGAGGGGTGCGCCCGTCACGCCGCGTTCCGCCGGTCGAGCCCGCGAAGGGTGTGTATGGCGAGGGCGACGCGCTCCGGGTCGAGGCCGCGCGTGCGGTCGTTCCCGAAGCAGAGGCCGCCGCGGAACCCGAGATAATCCGGCCGGTGCGCGGACAGGACGGCGATGTCGGCGATCGCCAGCGATCCCGCGAGGCCGGAGAGCAGGCCATGGGCGCGCGCATCGGCGGTGAAGGCCGAGAGGCGAGGGGCGGGCAGCAGGTCGGTGAGGCGCCGGCCATCCTTGGCCGCGGTGTCGATCATCACCCCGGCAAAGCCGGCCTCGGCGAGGCGTCCGACTAGGTTCTCCGGAATCGGCGTTCCGGCGAAGAGGACCGCGATCAGGCGGCCGGGGGCGGCCCGCGCCGCGGCGGCAAGGGCGGCGGCATCGAAATCGGGCCTCACCGCGACCTTGACGTAGCCGATGCCGGTCCCGGCCATCGCCGCGACCAATCCCGGCAGGGCAGCCGCCTCCTGCGGCTCGCCCGCCACCGCGCTGCTCACGGCCCCGCCCGCGATCGCCGCGACGATGGCCCGCACGGTCTCGACGGGGAGCGCACCGAGCGCGCCCCGGTCGGGGTCCTTGGCATCGACGAGATCGGCGCCGGCCCCCGCCGCCATCGCGGCCTCGTCGGCGTCGCGGACGCTGACGAGGAGGCGAGGGCGCGGGAGCGCGTCGGATGGCATCGGCTTCGACACGGAATGCTTCGGCAACAGGAAACTCAGGATCGGTTGGGCAAGGGTTCGGCCAGAAGACGGTTCTTGACCACCCATCGCATGGCATGGGCCCACGTGTCGTCGGTATCGGCCCGGATCACCACCTGTCCACCCCGGACGACCTTGCCGGTCGCGGTATCCGAGATCAGGACGTAGAGATTGAAGATCTGGTTGGAGCCCTTCTCCACGTAACCGTTCACGGCGAGATCGGCTCCGAGCGTCTTGGCGATGGTGGCGGCGCAGCCGTCGCACTTGAACAGCGGCGCCTGCTTGGCGATCTCGGCGGCCTGGGGGGCCACGTCCACGGATTCGATCGCGTCGCCGGCGGTCAGCGCCTTGCGCAGCTCCTCCGTGACCAAGGCGAGACGGCGCGCCTCGTCCGGTCGGGCCTTGCGGCCGCCGACGACGCCGGGATCGTTGAGCTCGACCCCGAAGATCGCCGCCTTCTCCGGAGCGGCGATGGCCGGCCCCGCCAGGGCCGAGGCAAGGACGACGGCGGCACCGAAGGTAGCGGCGCGTCCGGTGGCCGCAGAGAACGTGGCTACGAAGGACATGGCGAAGAAGGACATGGCGAACCTGTGTCACGATCGACCCGGCCTGCGGCTTAGACCGCGCCCGTGCCTTCAAAGTCGAGCTCTGCCCGGATTTGGCAAGCCGTGCAAATGGGCATGCCCCGTAGATTCAGAGATGCGGGCGCATCGAGGGAACGTCGATCCGCCCGCTCTCCGAGCGCACGAGCCTCGCGCCGGACGCGCCGCCGGGCCTTAGCATTTCCTTATGCTTCCGTGATTGAGCGCGTCCACGCAATGTTGTTAGCGTGCCGGCCTCATGAACGCATCGCTCTTCTCCACATCCGCCGCCGTTGCTCTCCTGTTTGGCCTCGGCGGCACGGCGTGCCTCTCACTGCCCGCGGCGGCGCAGGAGCCGGCGGCCTCCGCGCAGGCCGCCGAGGGCTCCTCGGGCGACACCCATATCGGCCTGATCTACTGGCCCGAAATCGCGCCCTCGTCCTACGATGCGGAGGCCGCGCCGGAGGACGAGGGCGTCGCCGGCGCCCGCATGGCGGTCAAGGACAACAATACGACCGGGCGGTTCACCAAGCAGACCTACGCCCTCGACGAGGTCGCCCTCACGGAGGGCAAAAGCGCCGTCGACGCCGCCCGCGACCTCGTGGGCAAGGGGATCCGCTATCTCGTCCTGGCGCTTCCGGCCGACGACGTCCTGGCCGTTGCCGACGCTGTGAAGGGGGAGGGCAAGGGGAACGAGGTGACGATCTTCAACACCGCCGCCCCCGACGACCGCCTGCGCGGCGCCGATTGCCGCAAAAACGTCTTCCACGTCATCCCGAGCCGGGCGATGCAGACGGACGCGCTGGCGCAGTTCTTCACCCTGATGCGCTGGCGCAAGATGTTCCTGATCACCGGCCCCAACGACAACGACCGGCTCTATGCCGATGCGTTCAGGGCCTCGGCGAAAAAGTTCTCCCTGAAGATCACCGCCGAGAAGCCTTGGACCTTCGGGCCGCTGGCCAAGGCCCGCGGCGACACGCCGACCCGCTCGGAGGCGATGGTCTTCACCCGCGGCGTCGATTACGACCTCGCCATCGTCGCCGACGAGGCCAACGATTGGGGCGACTACGTCCCGTTCCGCACCGTCGATCCGCGCCCCGTGGCCGGGACGCAGGGTCTGATCGCGACGACCTGGCACCCGACCCTGGAGACCTGGGGTGCGGCGCAGGCGCAGAACCGCTTCCGGCGCCTCGCAGGCCGGCTGATGCGGCCCCTCGACTACCAGGTCTGGGCGGCGGTGCGCTCCGTGGGCGAGGCCGCGACGCAGAAGAAGACCGCCGACCCGGCCGTGCTCTCGGCCTATTTCGCCGATCCGGCCTTCAGCCTGCCCGCCTACAAGGGCGTCTCGCTGACCTACCGCCCCTGGGACCACCAGCTGCGCCAGCCGATCATCGTGGTGCAGCCCAAAGCCATGGTGACCGTGGCGCCGGAACAGGGATTCACCCATCAGCGCACGCCGCTGGACACCCTCGGGGTCGATCTTCCCGAAACGGCCTGCAAATTTTGACGATCCGCCGGTTTTCCTGAACGCCCTGCGGCAACACGCTTGCGTTCCGCATGCGGGCATGCGCTCCCCGTGGGGACAAACTGCACTATAATCACGGTCAATCGCGCAAAGAAGCGATGCCCAGGGAGAAGACGGAATGAGCCTCGGCTTCAAGGCAGGCGTGTGTGTGGCCGCCCTCGTCGGCGCGACGATGGCGCTGAGCGCATCGGCGCAGGCCTACACGGTCTACGTGACCAACGAGAAGGGCAATACCGTCAGCGTCATCGACACGGCGACCATGGCCGTCACCGGCACCTGGAAGGTCGGCCGGCGCCCGCGCGGGGTGACCACCAGCAAGGACGGCAAGGAGCTGTTCGTCTGCGCCAGCGACGACGACCGCATCGACGTGCTCGACACCGCCACCGGCAAGGTGGTGCGCTCGCTGCGCTCGGGCCCCGATCCGGAGCAGTTCATCCTCGGCCCCGGCGGCAACCCGCTCTACGTCGCCAACGAGGATGACAGCCAGGTCACGGTCATCGACATCGAGAAGAACAAGGTTCTCGCCGAGGTGCCGGTGGGAGTGGAGCCGGAAGGGATGGGCCTGTCGCCGGACGGCAAGATCCTGGTGAACACCTCCGAGACCACCAACATGGCGCATTTCATCGACACCACCACGTTCCAGGTGATCGACAACGTGCTGGTGGATGCCCGTCCGCGCTTCGCCGAATTCACCTCGGACGGCAAGTTCCTCTGGGTCTCGGCCGAAGTGGGGGGCACGATCAGCATCATCGACGTCGCTGCGCGGCGGGTCATCAAGAAGATCACCTTCAAGATCCCGGGCGTGAACGACGAGGCGATCCAGCCGGTGGGGATCCGCATCACCAAGGACGGCACCAAGGCCTTCGCGGCCCTGGGTCCGGCCAACCGCATCGCGGTGATCGACGCCAAGACCTACGAGGTCCAGAAGTACCTCCCCGTGGGCCAGCGCGTGTGGCAGCTCGCCTTCACCCCGGACCAGAAGTTCCTGTTCTCCACCAACGGCTCGTCCAACGACGTCTCGGTGGTGGATGTGGAGGCCGACAAGGTGATCAAGAGCATCCCGGTGGGATTGCTGCCCTGGGGTGTCGCGGTGTCACCGAATTGATTCTTGAGGGGCGTTCGCCGTCCCGCCCTGTTCCTCATCCTGAGGTGCCGGAGCGAAGCGGCGGCCTCGAAGGAGGGCTCCAGAACGCGGCGCGCTCACTGGAGCCCTCCTTCGAGGCCCTGCAGGCGATCGGTGATCGCCTGCAGGGCACCTCAGGATGAGGTGGTGAGTGGAGTGAGCACAGCGGATCCGACGAGACACCGACCGCCGAAGGCGGCGATACGGGAGGACGGAACTATGAAACGGACGACAGCCCTCGCCCTGGCGGCCCTGCTCGCCACCGGGCCGGCCTCGGCCCTCGATCTCACGAAGAAGCGCTCCAACCTGCCCGACCTCGTCCTCGGCAACGAGGAGGGCAACGACTTCGTGGTCGAAAACAAGGAGATCGAGCTCGAATCCGGTAAGGCCTATCGCCTGCGCATCGTCGCCAAGGGCCGGCAGGAATATAAGTTCTACGCCACCGAGTTCTTCCGCAACATCTGGTTCAACCAGATCGTGATCCAGCATCTCGAGATCCACGGCAGCGGACCGCCCGACCATCTCGAATTCGACGATCCGGGCGAGATCGCCATCGAGTTCGTCACGATCAAGCCGGGCGAATACCCGTGGTCGATCCACGGACTCGAGTCCAAGGGCATGACCGGCAAGTTCATCGTCAAGTAAGTCCGTCTCGCAACAGGGTAGGGCACTCGCATGCGTCTCCTCATTCCCGCCGCCGCGCTCTTTCTGACGGCCGGCCCGGCGCTCGCCGACGACAAGGCGGCCTGTGCCGAGGGCATCGCCATGATCAGGGACGCCATCGCCAAGGGCCCATCGGAGGCGGCCGCGCCGAAGCTGAAGAAAGCCCTGCGCGTGGCCGAGCGCGAGCAGGGCGAGGGCGAGTTCGACGAGTGCCTGGACGCCGTCGGCGACGCCAAGCGGGCGATGAAGCCGTGAGCGACGCCGCGGGCGCCAGCGCGGCCCTCGACGTGGCGGGCGTGAGCCATCGCTTCGGCACGCGCGCCGCCCTGTCCGACGTGTCGATCCGGGTGGAGCGAGGGCGGTTCATGGCCCTGCTCGGCCCCAATGGCGCCGGCAAGACCACCCTGTTCTCGGTGATCACCCGGCTCTACGCCAACCAGGACGGACGGGTCTCGATCTTCGGCCACGGCCTCGACCGCGAGCCGTCCCGGGCGCTCGCCCGCCTCGGCGTGGTCTTCCAGGCCCGCACCCTGGACACCGACCTCACCGTCGAGCAGAACCTCCTCTACCATGCCAGCCTGCACGGGATCGCGCGCCGGGCGGCCAAGGCCCGCATCGCGGTGCTGCTCGCCCGCGTCGGCCTGAGCGACCGGCGCGACGACAAGGTCCGCACCCTCTCCGGCGGCCAGTCGCGGCGGATCGAGATCGCCCGCTCCCTGGTGCACGAGCCCAAGCTCCTGCTCCTCGACGAGCCCACCGTCGGCCTCGATCTCGAATCCCGCGCCGATATCGTCGCCATCGTCCGCGCCCTGGTGCGGGAGGAGGGGCTGTCGGTCCTGTGGGCGACCCATATCTTCGAGGAGATCGACGGGGCGGACGATGCCGTCGTGCTCCACAAGGGCCGCATCGTCGCGCGCGGAACCGCCGGCTCCATCGCGCAGGGCGACGAGACCCTGGAGACCGCCTTCCGGCGTTTGGTCGCCGAACCGCCGAGGCAGGCCGCATGAGCGCAATGCCTGAAAACCTCCGATCCCAACCACGACCTCATTCTGAGGTGCTGCGCAGCAGCCTCGAAGGAGGGCTCCAGGGACCGTGGAGCGAACTGGAAGCCTCCTTCGAGGCCTTCGCTGTGCTCCGGCACCTCAGGATGAGGTCGGGGATGGGACGGGCCGATGGGCCTGTATCCCGGCCATCGATGGGTTCCTTCTCATGACAAAGACCGTCGCCACCGCCGCCGCGACGGCTGCGGCCTCGACTGAAAAACCCGTGCCCCATCTCGGGCGCCTCGACGCGGTCGGCTATCTGATCTGCCTCGGCGGCATCGTGCGCCGCGAGCTTCTGCGCTTCTTCAACCAGAAGGAGCGGTTCTTCTCGGCGCTGGTGCGGCCGCTCGTCTGGCTGTTCATCTTCGCGGCGGGATTCCGCAACACGCTGGGCGTCTCGATCGAGCCGCCCTACCAGACCTACGTGCTCTACGAGGTCTACGTGGTGCCGGGCCTCGCCGTGATGATCCAGCTGTTCAACGGCATGCAATCCTCGCTCTCCATGGTCTACGATCGCGAGGTCGGCTCGATGAAGGTGCTGCTGACGAGCCCCTATCCGCGCTGGCTGCTCCTGCTCGCCAAGCTGATCGCCGGTGTCACCGTCTCGGTGGTGCAGGCCTACGCGTTCCTGGCCATCGCCTGGTTCTGGGAGCTCGACATCCCGGCCATCGGCTACGTCGCGGCGCTGCCGGCCTTCATCGCCTCGGGGCTGATGCTCGGCGCCATCGGCCTGCTCCTGTCCTCGATGGTCAAGCAGCTCGAGAACTTCGCCAGCGTGATGAACTTCGTGATCTTCCCGATGTTCTTCGCTTCTTCGGCGCTCTACCCGCTCTGGCGCATCCGCGAGTCGAGCGAGACGCTCTACATGATCTGCATGGCCAATCCCTTCAGCCATGCCGTCCAGCTCGTGCGCTTCGCCCTCTACGGGCAGTTCGAGCCGATCGCCTGCGCCGTCGTCGTGGGCACCACCATCGCCTTCTTCACCCTCGCCGTGATCGCCTACGATCCCGGCCGCGGCATCATGGCCCGGCGCGGCGGACCGGCCGGAGACAATTCATGAGCTTTCGCATGCCCCTCGCCCGCACCCTCCTGCTGGCCGCAACCGCGCTCGGCGTCCTCTCCGGCCAGGCCCTGGCCCAGCCCAAGGCGGACCCAGACTGGCCCTGCGTCCAGCGCAAGGTCTCGACCCTGAGCCCCGGCACGGTCTGGACCGGGCCGGACCTGGAGGCGGCCGGCCCCTGGGGCGACGATTACGAGGCGGCCTCCCTCGCCCAGAAGATCGCCTCGCGCCGGACCGAGCTCGCCGAAGTCGATCCCCTCCTCGACGCGTTCGCCGCCAAGGCCGGCGACGAGAAGGCCAAGCGCCTGACCCGCGTCTTCGCCGGCGTGTTCGAGGTCGTCAACAACGAGCGCAACCGGGTGATCGGCGGCATCGCGCGCTACGCCCAGGGACAGCGGCGGATGGCCGAGCGCATCCGCCAGGAGGCCGACCAGATCAGCTCGGTGAAGGACAGCCCCAGCGCCAACGACGCCCGCGAGATGCCCAAGGAAGCCTCGGAGCTGGAGACGAAGTTCGCCTGGGATCGCCGCATCTTCCAAGAACGCAGCCAGTCCCTGAGCTACGTCTGCGAAGTGCCCACTCTGCTGGAGCAGCGTCTCGGCGAGGTCGCCCGCAAGATCCAGGCTCGCCTCTGAGCCGACATCTCCACCGGGCTTTCGCAGCGCAACGTCCTCTTCAGGCCCGCCGGCTCCTCCGGCGGGCTTTTTACTTGCCTCGGCCGCCCGGGATCGATGGCGCTCGATTCGTTCGACTTGGGTGAAGGTCCGCCACGTCCGAAAGCGCCCATCCAATCCCCGATCCGCGGAAAACATTCCGGCAGCGTCGATTGCCGAATCCTCCCGGTCTTGGTTCCTATTGATCCCGAAGTCCTTGTATTATCTGGCAAATCGTGTTGCCCGGAGATCACGCGGGGACACGATCTCCGCGCCATCCTTATTAGAATCGTCGAATCCTCTCGTCACCGGATTGTCCAGGCCCGATACGCCCCGCAACATTCAGCAACGAGCCGGGGAAAACCGGCCACGCCAGTAGAATCGAAGGGTCTCGGGACATGAAGAAGCGGACGCTGCGGAGCAGCCTCCTCGTTTCGGTGGCATTGCTGCCGAGCGTCGCCTACGCACAGGCGACGGCAGTCGTCGGCGGCCAGCAGGCCGTGACGCTGCAGGAACTCGATGTGGTCGCCACCACGCCGACCCCCACCCTGCGCAACGCGCAGGGCGTCCTGCTCGGACAGGATCGCGACAAGCTTCCCCAGAACACCAGCGTCCTGACCTCGGCCGACGTGAACCGGGTCGGCACCCCGAGCGTGCTGCGGGCGCTCGACGAGCGGATCGGCTCGATCAGCATCAACAACGCGCAGGGCAACCCCTTCCAGCCGACGATCACCTATCGCGGCTTCGAGGCCTCGCCGCTGGGCGGAAGCCCGCAGGGCGTCGCCGTCTACGTGAACGGCAACCGCTTCAACACCTCCTTCGGCGACACGGTGCAGTGGGACCTGATCCCCGACATCGCCGTCGACCGCATCGAGCTCGAAGGCTCGAACCCGGCCTACGGCCTCAACGCCCTGGGCGGCGCGCTGAGCGTGCAGCTCAAGAACGGCTTCACCTATCAGGGCACCGAGCTGAACCTCTCGGGCGGCTCCTTCGGCCGGTTCGGCGGCTCGTTCCAGCACGGCCAGCGCTCGGACAATGTCGGCCTGTACGTCGCCGGCACCGCGCTCTCCGAGAACGGCTGGCGCAAGCACTCGCCCTCGCGCCTGCGCCAGTTCTACGGCGATCTCGGCGTCCAGGCGGAGAGGGGCGAGTTCCACCTGAACTTCATGGGCGCGATCAACAGCCTCACCGGCAACGGCACCCTGCCGGTGGATCTGCTGGCGGCCCAGCGCAACGAGGTCTTCACCTATCCCGACAAGACGCTGAATTCGTTCGGCCGCATCGGGCTCTCGGGCACCTACGACATCACGCCCACCGTCACCCTGCAGGGCAACGCCTATTACGGCCGGTTCGAGCAGAACACCGCCAACGGCGACGCCGCCGAGGTGGAGCGCTGCGAGGAGAACGAGCGCTTCCTCTGCTCCGAGGGCGCCAACGAGGAACAGTTCTTCCTGCGTGACCGGCTGAACCGCCGCGTCCAGGCGGGCAACATCAGAACGGCGAATTTCGCCCGGCTGCCGGCCTTCGCCGAGCGGTTCGAGGAGGGCGGGCCCTACGCCTTCCTCAACTCGACCCGGACGAACACCGAGAATTTCGGCGTCTCGGTCCAGACCAACGTGCGTGAGACGCTGTTCGGCCTGCCCAACCGCTTCGTCCTGGGCGGCTCCTACGATGGCGGCCGCACCGCCTTCACCGCCGACAACGCCATCGGCGGCCTGACCTTCGACCGCGGCTTCTTCGGCCCCGGCGTCGTCGTGCGCAGCGACGACAACTCGATCACCCCGGTGAGCGTGAAGTCGAGCAACGATTACGGCGGCATCTACCTGCAGAACAACACCGACCTCACCGATCGCCTGACACTGACTCTGCAGGGCCGGTTCAACATGGCCAAGATCATCCTGCAGGATCAGATCGGCACGGCGCTGAACGGCAACCACTATTTCCAGCGGTTCAACCCGGGCGTCGGCGCGACCTACAAGATCGTGCCCGAATTCCTCACCGCCTATGGCGGCTATGTCGAGGCGAACCGCGCCCCGACCCCGGCGGAGCTCTCCTGCGCCGATCCGCTGGCGCCCTGCTCGCTCACCAACTTCTTCGTCGGCGATCCGCCGCTGAAGCAGGTCATCTCCCGCACCGTCGAGGCGGGTTTCCGCGGCAAGCTGCCCTCGCCGATCGAGTTCGGTGTCCTGAGCTGGAAGGCCGGCGTGTTCCGCGCCCGCAACGAGGACGACATCACCTTCGTGCCCTCCGACATCACCATCGGTCGGGCCTATTTCCAGAACGTCGGCTCCACCCGCCGCCAGGGCGTCGAGGCCAGCCTCGCCATCACGACCCCGGTCTGGAACGCCTTCGTCGACTACGCCTTCGTCGACGCGACCTTCCAGTCGCCCCTGACCCTCGCTTCGGGCGGCAACCCCTTCGCCACGCCGAACCCGGCCCAGCCCGACAATCCGGACGCCAACCAGATCTTCGTGCGCCGCGGGGACAAGCTACCCGGCGTCGCGCCGCACCAGGTCAAGGTCGGCGTCCAGTACAACATCACGCCGGAATGGCGGGTGGGCGTGCTCGGTCGCGTCGCCACCGGCAAGTTCCTGGTGGGCGATGAGTCGAACCTCAACAAGACCACGGGCAACTACGCGGTCATCGGGTTCAACACGAGCTACCGGGTGAGCGAGCATTTCGAGGTCTACGGCTACGTCGAGAACGCGCTGAACGCGAAATACGCCACGTTCGGCACCTTCTCGCCCGTCGGCGAGGTCCCGATCCTGGCTTTGCCCAATGCCAGCTCCAACCGGAGTCTCGCCCCCGGCGCCCCGATCGCGGCCTATGGCGGAATGCGCATCTTCTGGTAGGCATACCCGACCCCTTCGAAGGGCCACCGCTCCGGCAACGGGGCGGTGGCCTTTTTCGTTCTCGGGGCAAGGCGGCAGGGCACGGGAACCCGGCGAACGGGGCGCTTCGGCGGGCCGCTCAATCGGGCCGTTCGATGATGTCGCAGCAACACACGGGACGAACCGGACGTTGCCCCTGCATGAGCGACATCATTGGAAAGTCCCGCATGACCAAGGCCTCGACCCAGACCACGTTCAAGCTCCGCGCGCTGGCGCCGGCGCTCCTCCTCACCCTCGTCGCGAGCCCGGTCCTGGCTTCCGCCTGTTCCGATCAGATCGCCACGATCGAGCGCCGCCTCAACAGCTCCGGGGCAGTCTCCACGACGGGCACGGCCTCGGCCGACGGGACGGTGGCGTCGAACCCGTCCCAGGGTCTGAAGGCGCCCCCCGCGGGCAAGCCGACGGACGCGTCCACCACACCCAACAACGCGAGCGTCGACAAGGCCCGCGGCCTGATCGAGCAGGCGCGCAAGCAGGATGCGGCGGGCGACGAGAAGGGGTGCGAGAACACGATGACCGAGGCCAAGAAGGCCGCCGGATCGCTGC
Source organism: Methylobacterium marchantiae (assembly GCF_042679825.1). Lineage (NCBI taxonomy): Bacteria > Pseudomonadati > Pseudomonadota > Alphaproteobacteria > Hyphomicrobiales > Methylobacteriaceae > Methylobacterium > Methylobacterium marchantiae. Next base: position 77,137 of record NZ_JBHTND010000011.1, read on the forward strand.
CGTAACGGGACAGCCCCGTCGCGCCGGCTATGGCGCAGGAACGACAAAGGCCGCTCTTCGCATGGCGAGGGGCGGCCTTTGTCGTCCCGGACGCATCCCGGCGGATATCGGATCAGTAGGCGTTCTTCGTGGTGACGAGGGAGAGCGGGGTCGCGAGCATGATCTGCACGTCGAACAGGATCGACCAGTTCTCGATGTAGTAGAGGTCGTGGTCGACGCGGCGCTGGATCTTCTCGTCGGTATCGGTCTCGCCGCGCCAGCCGTTGACCTGGGCCCAGCCGGTGATGCCGGGCTTGACCTTGTGTCGGGCGAAGTACCCGTCGACCACCTGATCGTAGAGGGTGGTATTGGTCTTGGCGTGCACGGCATGGGGGCGCGGCCCCACCAGGGACAGTTCGCCCTTGAGGACGTTGAAGAGCTGGGGCAGCTCGTCCAGCGAGGTCCTGCGGATGAACCGACCGAGCGGCGTCACGCGAGGGTCGCCGCGCGTGACCTGCTTGGACGCGGTGAAATCCGACTGGTCCGCATACATCGACCGGAACTTGTAGACCTCGATCGTCTCGTTGTTGAAGCCGTGGCGCTTCTGGCGGAACAGGATCGGGCCCGGCGAGGTCACGCGGACGGCGATCGCCAGGCCGAGCATGACCGGTGCCAGGACGATCAGCATGGCCGCGCCGACGACGCGATCGAAGATGGCCTTGGTGACGATGTCCCAATCGGCCATCGGCTTGTCGAACACGTCGAGGACGGGAACGGAGCCGAGATAGGAATAGGCTCTCGGACGCAGCTTGAGCTTCGTCGCCTTGGCGGAGAGCCGGATGTCGATGGGCAGCACCCAGAGCTTGGCCAGCATCTGGAGCAGGCGATCCTCGGCCGCGATCGGCAGCGTGAAGACCACGAGGTCGAGGCGGGTCGAGCGGGCGTAGTCCACGAGGTCGCTCACGGTGCCGAGCTTCGGGTAGCCGGCGACGACCGAGGAGGACCGCGTGTCGCCGCGATCGTCGAACACGCCGACGATGCGGATGCCGGACTCGGACTCCGCCTCGAGCGCGCGGATCAGCTCTTCCGCCAGGGGGCCGCCGCCGACGATGGCGGTGCGGCGGTCGAACTGTCCCCGACGCATGCGGGCGGTGACGAAGTGGAGCAGGGCGAAGCGCTCGAGGAGGAGCATGGCGAGCCCCAGCCCGTAGAACGTCGCGAGCCAGATGCGGGAATAATGGTCCGCGACCTTGGCGAAGACCATCACGGTGGCGACGACGAGGAAGGTCAGCGACCAGGCGGCGGTCAGGCGCAGGGCCGGCTTGAGGAAGCTGCGGAAGGCGGCGATGCGGTAACTGCCGAAGGCCTGGAACAACGCCACCGCGAGCACGGCCACGGACAGGATCGCCGCGGGATAGCGCCATCCCAGGCCGACCATGTCGGCGAGCTGGATGTGGTGAATGGCAAAGCCGAGGATGACGACGAGGACCAGGTCCGCGATCCGCACGCTGCCCGCCAGCACGACGGGGGACACCGCTCCGCCATGATCACGGGGAGCACCGACCTCGGCGGGAGGAATCGCGGACGTGGTCGGTGCATAATGGACCGCGTCGGCCGCCTTGAGCTGACCGGGATGTCCGGCCGCTTTCAGAAGGTCGCGGACGTCGAAGGCGCTCATCGTCTGCTCTCGTTCAGGCTTGCCGTCGTTGAGACGCGAGACGGTGCCATATCGAGGTCACGGAACATTTAACGAAGACCGAGCACCGGCAGGTCGTGACGCGGAGCGAGTCAGGGAGAGGCGCCGAGCGCTGTCAGCGCGACTTCGGCATCTCCTTCAGCGCCGGCAGCGATGCCCTGACGGTGGAGGCGGTCCGTGCCCGGAGGGCGGCGGCATAACCGGACAGCACGTCCGAGCCCATCCGCTTCATCGAGAACCGCGACTGAACGCATTCGCTGAGCGCCCGGGACCGGGCGATACCCTGGACGGGATCCTCGTCGAGCACGCGGGCGATGGCGCCTTTGAGGGCGGACGGATCCCCGGCCCTGACGAGGTCCACCGAGGCCGCTCCGAAGATTTCGGGGATGCCCCCGACATCGGTCGAGACGAGGGGCTGCTGCGCGGCGGCGGCTTCCAGAACCACGTAGGGCAGGGATTCCGCCAGGGACGGAACCACCATGATCCGCCCCTTCGCCAGCGCCGAGCGGATCGGCTGCGGCGGTTCGAATGCCACCGCATCGGCGAGACCGAGCTCACGGGCCCGCGTCGCGAGCTGATCGGCATCCGGGCCCGAGCCGACCATGAGCAGTCGCGTCGGACGCCCCTCGGCCCGCAGTGCCACCAGGGCATCGAGCAGCACCGGGAGGCCCTTCGCCTCGCGCAGCTCGCCGACATAGACGAGATCGTAGGCATCCGGCCGGTGCCGGACCGGCACGAACTCCGCCTCGTCGATGCCGTTATGGACGATCCTCACGCTGCGGGGGCGGCCTCCCACGAAGCGCCTGTGCCGGTCGGCCACGTACCCGCTCTCGAACAGGAACACGTCGGTGCGCGTCGCGAGCAGACGCTCGACGCCCATATACATCCGGTGGCGCAGGGTGCCGGGCTTATAATTGTAGCTGCCGCCATGGGGGGTATAGGCTCGGACCGGCGAGACCGCATCCGGCGGCAAGACGGCGATGCGGGCATAGGCCCCGCCCTTGGCGCCATGGCCGTGCAGGACGGTGGCACCGACCTCGCGCGCGCGCGCGGCGACCGCTCGCACCGAGGTGATGTCAGATCCGTGCGGGTTGCGCCGCATCGGCAGCCTGACGACGCCGAGTTCGAGGGAGGGCAGGAGGGCATCCAGAGCCTCCGCCGCGCGTTCGCCGCCGGTCGAGGCATCGCAGACGATCCCGACCCTATGACCGGCCGCGGCCTGCAGCCTCGCGAGGTCGCAGACGTGACGGAACAGTCCTCCCACCGGCGCGCGGAACACGTGCAGGATGCGATGGACCGTCTCGCCCTCCTCGGCGGAGGCGCGAACGGACAGGACGGAGGCGGACGCACTCACGACTTGGGAACTCCACGCGACGTTTCTGCGAACCGCGAGATGGTTCGTCGTCGGCGGAGACTGGCCTCCAGAGGTGGCGCGATCGTTAAAACGGACCGCCGCGACGGCGTTCCGCTCCCGGGGGAGGGGGAAACCCTCCTACGCGGTTAGGCAAGTCCTAACGGAATTCGACCATTACGATGCCCTTGCCTCCGCGAGGTCTTGCCTCCGCGAGGTTCGGCATACTCCGCATTCCGGATGGCCGACCGGACCTTTGCCCCGATCGGCGATGATCGATGGCTCGGACGGGCTCGCCGTCGCGCGACTCCTTCCCAGAAGACGCGTTCCCTGCTCAGAAGAAGCGCTCCTTGATCACGATCGTATCGCCGGGCCTGACCGGATAGGTCATCGGGACGATGCCGGAGACGAGGCCGTTCGGTCCTTCGCGGGTGAGGACGGCGTAGTCGCGCGCGGCCCGCGGCCCGAATCCAGCGGCGATCGCCACCGCCGTCTCGACGGCCATGCCGTTCACGTAAGGGTACTGCCCCGAGGTGGTGACCTCGCCGAGGATGTAGAACGGCCGATAGGCGTCCACCTCCACCGTGACGTGAGGCTCGCGCACGAACCCTGCCGCGAGCTTGGCCTCGATCGTCCGGGCGGCCTGGGCGGTCGACTGGCCGCCGACCTTCACCAGGCCGATGAGCGGCATGGCGATGCCGCCGGCACCGTCGATGGCATAGATGTTGGACAGGTTGTCCTGACCGAAGACGATCACGCGGAGCCGGTCGCCGGTGGAGAGCGTGTAGCGCCCGCCGATCGATCCGGTGCCGGTGGCATCGAGCTGTGCGGTCCTGAAATCGGGCCGCAGGCAACCACCCAGTGCAAGAGTGGAGCCGAGAGCGAGGAGAAGGGAGCGCCGGTTCATCATCCAAGCCGCTGAGAGCAAGTTCCTGGCTCTACCCGTAAGATCATATGGTTAACGAAAGCTGATGCCCCCGGGGGAATAGGTTGCGATGCGGCCGATCTTAACCGTCGATCAATCTTAACGAGTTCTAGTCTTCCGGCAGGCGCCCGATGCGCCGTCCTGCCTTGCGTAAAGATCGTCTCATGCCCCGCTCGCAGCAGACCGTTTCCCACATCGAGCCGATCCCGCAAGGGGACGAGGGCCTCGGCCTGTCGCAGTTGTTCGGGCTGCTGGCGCGTTCCTGGCGCTGGATCGTCGTTCCGACCATGGCGGCGGGGATCGGGGCCATCGTCTTCGTGCAGGTCGTGCCGCCCCGCTATACCGGCGAGGCCAAGATCCTGCTGGAGAATCGCGACGCGGCCTTCGCCCGCTCCGCCCAGGAACGCGGCGACCAGCCGCTCGCCATCGACGAACAGGCGGTGGCGAGCCAGGTCCAGGTGGTGATGTCCCGGGATATCGCACGGGAGGCGATCCGCCGCCTGAAGCTCGTCGGCAATGCGGAATTCGATCCGGAGGTCGAGGGAATCGGCCCGGTCCAGCGTCTCCTGATGATGATCGGCCTCGGCAAGAACCCGATGGAGCGGCCGCCCGAGGACCGCGTGCTCGACACCTATTTCGACCGTCTCCTGGTCTACCCGGCCGGCAAGTCTCGCATCCTGACGGTCGAGTTCCGTTCGCGCGATCCGGAACTGGCCGCCAAGGCCGCCAACACCATCGCGGAACTCTACATCGCCTCGCTCGAATCGGCGAAGGTGGACACCGCCCGCTATGCCTCGACCTGGCTCGGCGGCAACATCGACACCCTGCGCACCCGCGTGTCGGAGGCCGAGGCGAAGGTCGAGACATTCCGCGCCCGCAACGGCTTGATCGGCTCCGGCGGCAGCACCAGCCAGCCCCTCGGCACCCAGCAGCTCAGCGAATTGTCGAGCCAGCTCTCGCAGGCCCGCACCGTCAAGGCCGACCTCACCAGCCGGGCCAAGCTCATCCGCGAGATGATCAAGGACGGCCGCGCCTTCGAGATCCCGGATGTGGCCAACAACGAGGTCATCCGCCGCACGGTGGAGCAGCGCATCACCATGCGCGGGCAGCTCGCCCTCGAATCCCGCACGCTGATGCCGGCCCACCCCCGCATCAAGGAACTGACCGCGCAGATCGCGGATCTCGACTCGCAGATCAAGGCCACCGCCGACCGGGTGGTGCGGACGATGGAGAACGACGCCCGCATCGCCGAGGCCCGCGTCGACAGCCTCACCGCCGCCGTCGACGGGCAGCGCGAGATCGTCTCGAAGGGCAATTCGAGCGAGGTCCAGCTGCGCGCCCTCGAGCGCGAGGCCAAGGCCCAGCGCGACCAGCTCGAATCCTATCTCTCGCGCTACCGCGAGGCCTCGGCCCGCGATGCCGAGAGCGCCGCCCCCGCCGATGCCCGCGTGGTCTCGCGCGCCGTGGTGCCCCAGATCCCCTCCTTCCCGAAGAAACTGCCCATCGTGGCGCTCGCCATGGTCATGGCGATGCTGTTCTCCATGGGCGGCGTGGTGGCGCGCCATCTCCTCACCGATCCCGACAATACCCGCCGCAGGCGCCGGCCCGAGCAGGACGACCGGACCTCGGAGCCCACGCCCTTCGCCTTCCCGGAAGCTTCCCTGACCCTGTCGCGGACCGCCACCGCCGCCTCCCTCTACGAGGCTCCGCTCACCGCGAGCGTCGTCGTCTCCCGCCCCGCCGCTCCCCTCGACCCCACTCCGGTCCCGGATGCCGCACCAGAACCGGTGCAGGAGGACGCAGTCGAGACGGAGGCCGTGGCCCGTCCGACGGCCGTGTCCGGCTACGACCTCCAGGCTCTGATCCGCCGCCTGCGCGACCGCATCGGCCGCAATGGCGGAAGCATCCTGGTGGCGGAGACCGAGACGGCCGCCGACCCGCGATTCGCCGCGATCCTGGCGGAATCCCTGGCCGCGGGCGGGCGCGTCCTCTTCGCGGACGTCAACGGCCCGGCCTGCCCCTCGGACGATGCCGGCCTGACCGACCTGGTGGCGGGCGAAGCGGCGTTCCTCGACGTGATCCGCTCGGTACCCTCGGTTCGCCGGCTCCACGCCATCCCGCGCGGCTTCGTCGATTGCGACATCCTCATTGAGGAGCCGGAGGCCGTGGCCATCGCGCTCGATGCCCTGGCCCAGAGCTACGACTGGGTCGTCTATCGGCTGGGCGAGGCCCATTCGCAGGAGGCACGCGATCTTCTGGCAGCCATGGCGGGCCGGATGGATGCCATCGTCATCGCCTCCGACAAGATCGCCGAGGATGCGGACCTCGTCTCGCTCTACACTTTCGCAGAACAGGCCTGTGCCGGCCCCGTGCTGGTGGCCGGAGAACACGCGCCCACGACCGGCGAGAGCGCCCCTGCGGAAAGCTCGGAGACCGGCCTCAGGCTTTCGGCGGCGTAAGCGACAGCCGAGCTCCCGTTCGAGCTGATGCTCGGCCGGAGACAATCAGGACAAACGACTGCGTTGGCTGATTTTTTACAGGATCGCCCGCAATTCGGCAGTGTCTGCTGCAGGGCGGTTCCAGCGGGACCTGCCTCCCCCGCGCCGTCGATGATTCCTAGATCGTGATCTCGTCGCCGCTCCGCCCGGACCGGGCCGGACGGCGGATCATCTTCCGAACCGACTTCACCAGGCCCGCCAGACGCTTGTTGCGCTTGATCCGGCGCTTGAGGCGTGTCGCCGCGATCGCCGGAATGGCGAAGAGATGACCGCGCAGGGAGACGGCGATGGTCACCTCGCCGAGCTGGATCGTCTCGTCGCAGATATTGGCCTTGTAGCGGGCCTCTCCGACGCCGAGGTCGAAGCTGCGGCGCCCCCGTTCCGTCTGGTCGCGGATGAGATGATGCAGCAGGATGTCGCCCGGGCTCGACCGGCCGACGACGGGGTCCTGGTCGAAGGACGTCATCATGCCGCTGTAGCGCGCATCGCTCACGGCACCGGCGAAGGTCGCGAAGACCCGCCCTCCATTGCACGCGACCAGGGCGGAGACCTCGATCGGGGCACCGCGCACGTCGTCGGGATCGTCCTGCCGGCAGGCGCCGGCGGCGATGAAGCGGCAGATCGCCTCGTCGGCATAGGGATTGGCGATGCCCATGGCGGCGAAACGCGAGGCCTTCTGTGCGAAGAAGGCGGAGAGATAGGTCTTCACCTCCTCGGGATTCGCGGCCACGCGATATTCCACCGGGCCGAAGGCCTCGATCAGCTTCTTCTCCTTCGAGCGCATCTTCTTGCGCGCATCGGCGCTGAAGACGCGCTTGGCGGTGGTCTCGGGGTCGGGACCGAGGATCAGCCCGTAGGCGTCGCTCGCCGCCGGCGCGGCCCTGAGACTCAGGGGGTTGGCGGCCCCGTCCCAGAATCGCGGCTGATGTCCGAGGAGATAGACATCGATCCCGGCCTCGCGCCCGCTGCGGCGCAGGATGTCCACGAGGTCCTCGGCCCGCATGGCCGCGGCTTCCCGCGAGGCGAAGATCGGCATGTGGTAGTTGGCGTGCTTGCAGCCGATCACCCGTGCCACCCGGACGCCGCGCTCCCGCGCCACCTGAAGCGGCAGGATCACACGGGGCCGTCCGCCGGCATCGCGCAGGACCACGATGCGCAGGCACTTGTCCTGTTCGGCCGGCGTGCAGCCGACCTTGGCCGCCACGAAGGCGGCGACCCAGTCGAACCGCTGATAGGGGGTCGTCAGCGCGGCGGGATCGCTCTCCACGCTCCGCCACAACGCCTCGACGCTCGCCAGATCGCGGAACACCTCGGGAATCAGCTGTCCCCGGACGCGCTCCTGGATCATGCCCGCTCCGGTGAGATCGTGAACGAGAACCGCCATCACCGCCTCCCTGGCATCGGGCTCCCGAGCACCGCGCGCAGACTCAATCGTCAGCACCTAGCGCCCCCTCTCCTTAAGCGCCCGTGACGATGGGAAACGGCAAGGCATCATCTGGCGATGTGGGTAACGAAACCTTGCGGGTTGCCCCCCGACTATCCGTCAAATCCGACGTTCCGGTGCGAGGGATGCGGGTCGATGAGGATGCCGTGAGACCGATGCCGTCGCCGCATGTCCGCCACCGCCTGTTCGATGCGGGCTTCCGCGCCATCGCCGCCTCGGGCGCGGATCGCTGGCTGAAGGGGATCGCGCAAGGACGCGGCATCATCCTGACGTTCCACCACGTCGATCCGGCCCCGGCGAGGGCCTATGCCCCCAACGGCATCCTCACGATCACACCGGACTTTCTCGACGAGGTGCTGGTCACCCTGCGGGCGAAAGGGTTCGAGGTCGTCGGCCTCGATTCCGTGCCCGAGAGGCTGGCCCGGCCCGCCGGCGGCAGGCCTTTCGTCGTCCTGACCTTCGACGACGGCTATCGCGACAATGCACGGCATGCCGCGCCGATCCTGAGGCGACATCGCGTTCCCTGGACCCTGTTCGTCACCAGCGACTTCGCCCAGGGGCGGGGGCGATTGTGGTGGATCGAGCTCGAACGCGCGATCGGCCGCCTCGACCGGATCAGGCTCTCGCAGGATGGGGCACCGCCCCTTGATCTGCCCGCCGTCACCGCACCGGAGAAGACGGAGGCTTTCGCCGCGCTCTATCGGCGCCTGCGCGGCGGACCGGAGGAACGCCTGCTCGCCACCATCGCCGGGCTCTGCGAGGACGCCGGGATCGCGGCCGGGCGCGTGGCGAACGAGCTCTGTCTGTCGTGGGAGGAGCTACGCCACCTCGCCGCCGATCCGGACCTGACGATCGGAGCCCACACCATCGCCCATCCCATGCTGGCAAAGCACGGCGAGGAACGGGCGCGCCACGAGATCGGGGAGGGCAGGGAGCGGATCGCGCGGGCGATCGGGCGGCCGGTCCGGCACCTGTCCTACCCCATCGGAGATCCGAGTTCGGCCGGCGCACGGGAATTCGCCATCGCCCGCGAACTCGGTTTCGACACCGCCGTGACCACGCGGCCCGGCCACCTGTTCCCGGGCCATGCCGGCCATCTCCACGCCCTGCCGCGGGTCTCGGTGAACGGGCTGCATCAATCGAGGGCGGCGCTGGGCGCGCTGCTGTCGGGCGTCCCGTTCCTCGCCTGGAACCGCGGGCGGCGGCTCAACGTGGACTGAGCCTGCGCGGAATCCGTCGCTCGCTCTTCAGGCGAGGCCAGGCGGGTTCGCAGGGGCACGCCGACGCTGCACCTCGCTCAGGCCTTCGACGTGTCGCAGGTTCCGGGACCAAAACCGATGGCCACCTCCGCGAAATCTGCTCAGTGCCGCCGCCGGCGACGATAGGACGAGCGGCCCTCGCTCGCGCCCACGGTGAAGCTGGCGCTTTGCCGCCCGTGCCGGGTGTAGCGTCCGCGCCTTCCGCGCTGACCCTTCCTCGCCTCCGGGGCCGGGTCATCGGCGATGGGCAGCGCTTCGGTGTTGCCTGGGGGAATCGCAGCGAGCGCGGTCGCGACGGAGGAGGCCGATCCGCCGCCCCCCTCGCCGCCGCCGACATTCTTGGCGGCCGGTCCGAACATCGCGAGACACTGGTTGTAGGCGAGGTCGTTCTTGAGGCGCTCGCATTCCGACATCGAGCGCGGCGCGCCCTGGGCCGAGGCCGAGACGACGAGGGCCGGGGTCACGATGCAGCCGAAGCCTACGAGCAGGCAGGACGCGAGGAATCGGTTCATGGGTCGGCGGATCTCGGCCTGGATCTGACGGGATATCGAAGCGACGCCAAGCCTGTGACGGCCGAGTGCGGCGAAATCCCGACATCGGGCAGAATCCCGGGATCAGGTTCCCCCGTCGACGTCCTTCCGCTCCATCCAGCGGATCAGGGGCATCAGCGGGAAGATCCAGGCGATGCCGAGGAAGCCGTACAGGATGGCCTGCACCGCCGGCGGCGTCTGCGAGATTCGGCTGTCGGCCAGCGCCATGGCGAGCGGCGCGTAGAGGGCGACGAAGGCGAGCATGCCGATCGTTCCGATCAACGTGCGGGTACGGCGGCGCATGGGCGCTCTCCTGGCATACGCCCCGTCCTGGGCATCGATCTCTTTCCCGACAGGTCGGGCCAGCCGGGGTTAGGGCCAAGGCCCCGGCAAGGCAATTGCCGCCACCGCCACATCCCGCTCGCACATCCCCTCTGTCTGCGGCCCTGGGCGACGTTGCCCCCGTGCCGCCTCCTGCGTAACGCAGGGGAAAGATGCGGATACCCGCCTTTTCTCCCGAACCGCCACGCGAGCCCCACCGCGATGCCTTCAAGCGACACCGTCCCCCCCGCACCGGGCCGTTCCAAGAATCTGGTCCGTTCCAAGAATCTGGTCCGTGCCAAGAACCCGGTCCGCGTCTGGCTCTACACGCTGGCCGTCCTCGTCGTCGCCATGGTTGCGGTCGGCGGTGCCACCCGCCTGACCGGATCGGGATTGTCGATCACCGAGTGGCGGCCGGTGACGGGCGTGGTCCCCCCGGTCTCCGAACAGGCCTGGACCGCGGAATTCGACAAGTACAAGGGCACGCCGCAATACCGCATCCTCAACCAGGGCATGGGGTTGTCGGACTTCAAGGTCATCTATGCCTGGGAATGGGGTCATCGGCTGCTCGGGCGCATCCTCGGCCTCGTCTTCTTCGTGCCTCTCCTCGTGTTCTGGCTGCGCGGCCTCGTCGACCGGCGCCTCGGATACGGCCTCCTCGGATTGGGTGCCCTCGGCGGCCTCCAGGGAGCGATCGGCTGGATCATGGTCGCCTCGGGGCTCCAGCCCGGGATGACCGCGGTGGCGCCGCTCAAACTCGCGCTCCACCTCACCACGGCGAGCCTGATCCTGGCCGGGCTGGTCTGGCTGGCTGCCGGATTGCGGACGGGCGCGTCCGAGCCGGCACCGCGGCGCCTGCGGATCACGGCGGGCCTGCTGCCGATCCTGGTCCTGGTCCAGATCGGGCTCGGGGGCCTCGTCGCCGGATCGAAGGCCGGACTCGTGCACAACACCTGGCCCGACATGGACGGCGCCCTCGTGCCGAAGGCGTCTGACCTCTTCGCCGTCAGCCCGTGGATCGAGAACTTCGTCGACAACGTCACCCTGGTGCAGTTCAACCACCGCCTCGTGGCCTATCTGCTGGTCGCTCTCGCCCTGGTCCATGCCATCGATGCGCGCCGACGCCTGCCGGCGAGCGGGACGGCCCGACGCGCCACCGGCATCGCCGGCATGGCCGTGGCACAGATGGCCTTGGGCATCGTGACCCTTCTCCTCGCGGTGCCGCTATGGGCAGGATTGGCCCATCAGGTCTTCGCCATGGCGGTGCTGATGATGGCGACCGTCCACGCACGGCTCAGCCGCGGAGCCCCCCGGTCGACCGTAGCGACATCCGCCGCCGCCACTGCCGCGTTCGGGTTCGAGGGCATGCAGGGCCGCAGCGCCTAGATCGGCGGACATGCAGGGTGCGCCGTGCTGCGATGCGGCGCGCTCACGGCCGGCTGGCCGGAAGCTTGCTACCTCCTCCATGATCGCCGACGGACGAGCCCACGGCCGTCTTTTGCTGCATCGCAGCGAAACCAAGCTTGGGTTTGTACCGTTAGCTAGGTGCCGGTGACCCGGATGCCGAAGGCGGCGCGCAAGCGATACCCGCCTCGCCCGAGCCCGGCATCCTCATGATGAAACCGAAAGGCCGTCCCGCATGCACGACCAACGCCTCGTGTCGGAAGAGCAGGTCCCCGTGAAGCGCGTTGCGACGCGTCAGAATGCAGCCGTCGATATGGATGGAAGACGCCACCGGCGGACACGCCGGGTCGTCTTCGGCCTCACCGGGCTTCTCGGCGCGGCCTGGGCGGTCGTACTGGCGAGCCGCTTCACGAGCTTCTCGTTCTGAGGCTTCGAGGAAACGTCGGTAGGCGTCGATTCATCACGCTCGACGCTTCCGTCGACTACGCAGTCCAAACACGGAACGAGTTCGCCACTTCGTCGCTTAAGCTTCGATAGGAAAGTTCGGAGTCAGCAATGTTTCTGGCTGAGGACGGTAGACCCATCGGACTGACCTGGAACTACACGCGCAGAGAGCTGGTGGCGGATGCCGCCATCCATATCGCGGGCATCGCATTCGGCGTGGCGGGGGCGATCGCCATCGTCATGCTGGCGGCGATGGCGCCGCTGGATTGGACCGAGCGCGCATCGGTGGTCGTCTATGCGGCAGCGCTGGTCTCGATGCTCGGCGTTTCGGCCACCTACAACATGTGGCCGGTCGGACGGCGGAAATGGATCCTGCGCCGGGCCGATCACGCCATCATCTATCTCATGATCGCCGGCACCTATACGCCCCTCGTCGCCCTGGTCGGTCGCGGATCGACGGCCTGGATCCTCCTTGCGCTGATCTGGACATTGGCCGGGATCGGCATCGCCCTGAAGCTTCTCATGCCGGGGCGTTTCGACCGGGCCGCCATCGGCCTCTATCTCCTGCTCGGATGGAGCGGCGTCGCCACATACGAATCGGTCATAGGAGCGCTCAAGCCCGAGGCCCTCTGGCTGCTGGCGATCGGCGGCGCGCTGTACTCCCTCGGCGTCATCTTCCACGTCTGGCGCAGCCTGCCGTACCAGAACGCCATCTGGCACGCTTTCGTCCTGGCGGCGACCGCCTGCCATTACGGCACAGTCCTCACCAGCGTCATCGACGCGGGAACCTAGAGCCGTGATCGTCGGGTGAAGGCCGGCCCGGAGCTTCGTGGTCTGGCATAGGCGCGGAAGCGGACTTACGGTCGCCCCTGGCCGCGTCGCAATTCCGGTAGCTCGATGTTCCTGTCCTACGCACAAAACTTCGAGGACGTGCTGCTCTGGCGCGCCCTGAAGGGGGTCGAGCGCGGGTTCTACGTGGATGTCGGCGCCAATGACCCGACCGAGGATTCGGTGACCCTCGCATTCTACAAGCGCGGATGGCACGGCCTGAACATCGAGCCGAACGATGTCTATCACCGCCGGTTGACCGAGGCCCGCCCCCGCGACATCAACCTGAAGCTCGGCTGCGGTCCCGCCTCGGGGGAGAGCACGTTCTTCGTCGTCGACAAGGCTGGGCCGACCGGCCTGTCGACGATGCGGCGGGACCATGCCGAGCAGCACGAGCGGGACGGCTTCACCACCACCGCCTGCCGCATCGTCATCGAGCCGCTGGCGGCACTCCTCGACGCCCATGCTCCGCCGGACATTCACTTCCTCAAGATCGACGTGGAAGGCGCCGAACGCGAGGTCCTGCTCGGCACGGAACTGACGCGCCATCGCCCCTGGATCGTCCTCCTAGAGGCGATCGACCCGGCGAACCATGCGCCGAACCATGAGGAATGGGAGCCGATCCTCGTTGAATCGGGCTATCGCTACGTCTGGTTCGACGGGTTGAACCGCTACTACGTCTCCGAGGAGAAGCACGACGACCTGAAGCCGCACTTCCAGACGCCCCTCAACCTCTTCGACCGCTACGGCAAGGTCTCGACCGCAGGCGCCGCCTCGGCGTCGGATGGGATCGTCCGATCCGCCAAGCTCGCCGCCAGGGAGGCAGGGCCGGAGGCAGCCGACCTAGCCCGGCTCATCCTGAACCAGGCGATACTGTTTCGCTCCATCGGGCAGATCCCGGGTGCCCTCGTCCTGCTGGAATTCGGGGCGGAATTCTACCCCGCGATCCACGATGCGAGCCGGCACCCGATCTTCCTGAAGGAGCTGGTCCGCACCCATCTCCTCGACCCTGTCGTTCGAGGCGGCGCGCACGGTGCTGGACCGGCATCCGGCCGCCCTGCACGAGCGCTGGTCGGGAATCCTGTTCGCACGGGCCTACGAGGCCAACGGTTTCCCCGGGCAGGCACTCGACGCCTGGAAGGCGATCCTCGACGATCGACGGCTTTCGGGCTTCGCGCGGGAAGCGAAGGCCGCCCTCGCGCGCCTCGAAGCACGCGCCATCCCGGGCAAAGGCTGACGGATCGCCCCTACTTCTCGGTGCAGAGCCCCTGTCCGGCGAGCCGGACATGGTCGCGGGGATCGCAATCGGTGGAGAGGAACGAGGCCCATTCGGCGGTCGAGCCGTAGAACGCGTTGCGATCCACGTCGCCGCGCACGCCGGGGACCCGACCCGTGGAGGTGAACTGCCACAGCATCCACTTGCGCTTGGCGAAGCGCTGCTCGGGCTCGGCCGCCGTCGAGCGGACCCAGTGCGGGTAGTCGGGCAACTCGTCTTCGAGGACGTCCTTGTGGAACGTAATGTCGGTATAGATGATCGGGCGCTTGCCGGTGTAGCGCTCCATCTCGTCGAGCATGTAGCGCATCATCGCCAGCGCCTGGGCCTTCGGCAGCTTCTTGGGGCAGAGCTGCGAATGGCCGTTCCACTCCACGTCGAGGACGGGGGGCAGGGCGGTCGGATCGTTCGGAACGTTCTTCTTGAACCAGTCCATCTGGTCCTGGGCCGAACGGCACCAGAACACGAAATGGTAGGCGCCACGCGGCACGCCGGCCCTGGCCGCACCGTCCCAGTTAGCGCGGAAGCGCTCGTCCACATGGTCGCCGCCTTCCGTCGCCTTGATGAAGGCGAACTGCGTCCCGGCTCCGCGCACCGAGGCCCAGTCGATCGGGCCCTGCCATTTCGAGATGTCGATGCCCTGGATCGGATGCTGCTTGGCGCGTGCCACGCCCGGATGGGGCTTCACGTCGCCCTTGGTCGGATAGAAGTCGCTGTTGTTGCCGGCACAGGCCGCGAGGGTCGCGAGCAGGGCGGCGGTGAGCGAGCGCTTGGCCCAGCGCACCGCCTGGCCCCGTGGCGTCGCGTTCAGGTCTGTCGGGTCGATCCCGTTCTTCAGCGACATCGATGCCCGGCCCACCGTCTCTCACGCGCTACACTAATGGCTAAGGGATGACCCCTGCGCGGTTAACAGAGCTTTGACGGCAATGCGGCGGAATTCCGTAAGTCGTTGCGCTGGAGCCACATAAGGTGCATCCCGGCGCTTTGGCCGCAGGTCGATGGACAAGGCTAAGTCACGAGCCGCAAAGCCGTTTCGAAGGGGAGGGGAGACTGGACAAGGTTCTGTTCACCATCGGCTACGAAGGTCTGGATTCCGAACGCTTCGTCACGACCCTGAAGGATGCCGGCGTCGCGACGCTGGCCGACGTCCGGGCGGTGGCGAATTCGCGCAAACGGGGGTTCTCGAAGAACGCCCTCAAGACGAGTCTGGAAGAGGCGGGGCTCGCCTATGCCCATGCCAGGGAACTCGGCACGCCGAAGGCCGGCCGCGAGGCGGCCCGGGCGCACGACGCGGCACTGATGCGGAGAATCTACTGCGAAGAGGTGCTCGACACCGCCGATGGCGGCCTCGCCCTCGACGCTCTGTGCGAACTCGCGGCGCGGGCACCCACCTGCCTCCTGTGTTTCGAGCGCGACCCGGAGCGGTGCCACCGCCGCGTCCTGGCCGAGCGCCTGGAGGCGAGGGGCTTCCGGACGACCGACCTTTTCGGGTGACGGATCCCGGAAACCCGAACACGCGAACGTACCGAACCCGGAGAGTGCGTTGACAATCTAGAGTTATGCCACTCACATGATCGCCGATGACGGACGAGTGATCCCATCTCCCCGGAGAGAACGCGGGTGACGCGAAAATCTCTCGATCAGACCCTCGGCTTCCTGCGCTCGCTCGACCGGACCGCGAGCGGCGAAGACGTCGCCAGGGTCCTGGCCGCGGAACTGGCGGATCTCGGGGTCGTCCACATCATGGCGGCCACGGTGCCGGCTCGGGGCACGCCCGCCCGCCAGCAGCGCGGCCACGTCCTCCTCAACACCTTCCCGATGGAATGGGGCCGGCGCTACCTGACGCGCGGCTATGCCTATCACGACCCCACGGTGCAGCGCCTGGGCCACTCCACCGCGCCCTTCACCTGGAGCGACGCCACCGAGCGGCATGCCGACGATCCGATGGCGCGTCGGGTGATGGACGAGGCCACGGATTTTCGCCTGTGCGACGGCCTGACCATCCCGTTGATGACCCTGGACGGAGAGACCGCCGGTTTCAGCGTCTCGGGCGAGCGCCTCGCCATCGACCCGGCCGACCGGGGAATGCTCCAGCTGATCGCCACCTACGCGTTCGGACACCTGCTGCTTCTCAACGGCCAGAGCCCGGCGGCGGCCGCGCGCCTCGCCCCGCGCGAGCGCGAAGCCCTGCAATGGGCGGCCGAAGGCAAGACCGATTGGGAGATCGGCGAGGTCATGGGGATCTCGACGCACGGCGTCGACTTCCACCTGCGCTCGGCCCGCGCCAAGCTCGGCACTGCCAACCGCACGCAGGCCGTCGCCATCGCCCTCCGGCGGGGGTTGATCATCTAGTCGGCCGGGTCCGACGTTTGATATCCCTCTCTACGTTCGGATTCGCGTGACGAGGAGGCGACGATGTCGAAGGTCAGCACCTGCCTGTGGTTCGACAGCGACATCGAGGCGGCCGTCGCCCTCTACGTCGCCCTCGTGCCCGATTCGCGGATCGATCACGTGCAGCACTCGCCGGGCCCCTGGCCGGGCGGGGAGACGGGGGATGCGATCCTGGTGACCTTCACCCTCGGCGGCCAGAGCTTTCAGGCGCTGAACGGAGGAGGCGCCCCGGCCGATTACGGAACGGCCGCCTCCATCTCGGTATCCTGCGCCGACCAGGCCGAGGTCGATCGGTTGTGGACGGCGCTCACCGCGGATGGCGGCTCCGAGATCATGTGCGGCTGGCTCCGGGACCGGTGGGGAGTGCCCTGGCAGATCGTCCCCGCGATCCTCCCGCAATTGCTGGCCGACCCCGACCCGGCCGTGGCGAGCCGCGTCTTCTCCGCCATGCAGGGCATGGTCAAGCTCGACATCGCCGCGCTGGAGCGTGCCGCAGAGGGCTGACACGGGCGCAGGGATTCCGGTCTCAACCGCGACCGACTTCACCGGGCCGTTGGCGGCCGAAGCGCTCGGCGATGATGATGCCGCCGAGCACGAGGGCCAGGGCCAGGGCCTGGTACCATTGGAAGGGCTCGCCGACGACGAGGATGGCGAGGCCCGAGCCGAAGATCGGCACGAGATTCACGAACACGCCCGCCCGGTTCGGCCCGATCAGCTCGACGCCCCGCATGAACGAGAGCTGGGCAATGAGCGAGGGCCCCAGCGCCACGAAGGCGACGATGGCCCAGCCCTGCGGCGTCGGCCAGATCAGGCAGCCGGCGGCCTGTTCGAGGGCGAGCGCGGGGAGGGAGGTGACGAGAGCCGCCAGCGCCATCGCCGAGAAGAAGGTGAGCCCCGACATCTTGGGCCGGTCGGCGAGGGCGACGGTGTATCCGGCATAGAGCAGGCAGGCACCGAGCATCAGCATGTCGCCGACATTGAAGGACAGCGTCGACAGGATGTGCCAGTCACCGTGCGTCGCAGCCACGGCGGCACCACCGAGGGTGACGACGACGCCGAGGATCTGCGCTCCGGTGACGGCGACGCGGTGGACGACGTAGTTCAGCAGGATGACGAGGACCGGGATCGCCCCCTGGAACAGGGCGACGTTGACGCCGGTCGTGTAGATGCCGGCGGCGTAGAACAGGCTCGCATAGGCGGTGTAGCCGCAAGCCCCCATCAGCAGGACGTAGCGCCAGTGGCGGGCGATCAGGTGGCGCTCGGCGACGATGCCGCGCCATGCAGGCCAGGCGAGCGCGAGGCAGGCGAAGGCCCAGCGCAGGCAGGTGAGCACCTGGGGCGAGACCTCGCCCACGGCCCATTTGCCCGCGACCACGTTGCCGCCCCAGAGCAGGGTCGTGAACAGCAGGAGCGGATAGGCGGTAGCGGCGGCGCGGGTCTCGACGGACGACCCGGGCGAGGCGGACGGAGAGGTCATGATCCCTTCGCGGTGAGTTTTCGGTCGGGCGTTTCGCCCGGCGCGGCATCGTCCTTCTGTCCCGGCCGGGACGGATCGAGCAAGGCCGGAGACCGCAGGGCTGCGGCTCGGCGCCCGCACATCATGCCGTCCGGGGAGGGCGGCGCGGGCCGCGCTTGGTGGGAGAAGGATCGGCGGGAGAAGGATCGGCGGCCGCCATCCGCGCCGCGTCGCTCGCCCAGAGATGAACGGCGGCATAGGCCCGCCACGGGCGCCAGGCCTCTGCCCGCGCGAGGAGCTGCGCCGATGTCGGTCGACCTTCACCCGTATCGAGGGACCTGAGCAATGCGAGATCGGACGAGGGCAGCGCATCCGGCTCGCGCAGGATGCGCAAGGCGATGTACTGCGCCGTCCATTCGCCGATGCCGCTCAGCGCCTTGAGGGCGGTCACCGCCGGATCGAGGCCACGGCCGCGGCCGAACAGATCCGGATGCGCACAAGCCTCGGCCGCAAGCGCGCTAATCGCCCTGCCGCGTGCCCCGGGCATGCCGAGCGCGGCTGCCACGTCGACCTCGCGCAGGCGGTCTGGCGTCGGAAACAGATGGGTCAGGCCGGCCTCGGCGCGAGCCGGCTTCACCGGTTCGCCGAAGGCGGATACCAGGCGTCCGGCGAGGCGGGTCGCCGCACCCACCGAGACCTGCTGTCCGAGGATGGCGCGCACCGCGATCTCGAACCCGTCCCAGGCGCCCGGAACCCTCAAACCGGGCCGCTCGGCCACGAGCCGTGCGAGGTGGGGATCGCGCGACAGCGCGGCCGCGATGACGATGGGGTCGGCATCGAGATCGAACATCGGCCGCAGCCGGGCCAGAACCTGCGGCACGACCTGCCGGTCCGGATGATCGATCGTCGCCACGAGGGCGTCGCCGACACCCGGTGCCACCGAGACGGTGCCGTGACGGCCGCCGAGAAACACGGTCCGCGTATAGGCATTCCCCGTCACCACCTCGACGCCGGGAATGGCCCGGCCGCCGAGATAGGCCAGGATCGCGGGCCAGTCATAGGGCGGCGTGTAGGGCAGGGTGATCGTCTGGGTCACGACAGGCTCCGGCCTCCCCATGGATCGCATGCCGGCGCGCGACCAAGAAACCCAGACCAAGAAACCCATGCCGGGCGGGACAATTGGGTAGGCACGGTATCGGCTTGCCCGCCGACGCTGTATCCGTTCACAGAACGAACGCGGCTTGTCGACCGCGAGGCCGGGGAGGGCGGTTCTGGTGATGTGGCTACGGGTCGTGCTCATCGCCTGCGTCGTGGCCGGCCTCGGAATCTTCGCGGCGAGCGACCCCGGTACGGCCCTCCTCGCCGAATTGCGCGAACGGATCGCGCCCGCCCCGCCGGCACCGCGTCACCTCCCGGCCCAGCGCACCGCCATCGAGGATGGGCGCACCGTGGTCCGGCTGAAGCCGGAAGAGCGCGAACGCCTCGGCATCGAGACCCAGGTCCGATCCTCAGCTCCCCATCGTGAGGAACTCCAGGCCTATGGCAGCGTCCTCGACGTCGCCCGCGTCACCGACCTGACCAATGCCTATGCCAGCGCCAAGGCGCAGCTGCAGACGGCGCAGGCCCGCGTCGAGGTCTCCCGCAACGCCTTCCAGCGGGCGAAGAACCTCGGACCCTACGCCACCACGGTTCAGGTCGAGACCACCGAGGGCACGTTCCAGACCGATCAGGCCTCGCTGGCGGCAGCGGAATCCCAGGTCCGCACCCTCGCGGCCACGGCGCAGCAGGAATGGGGCCCGGTGATCGGCCGGGCCATCGTCGAGCGCTCGCCGGCCATCACCCGCCTGATCGAGCGCGTCGACTTCCTGGTCCAGGTCACCCTCCCCCCCGGAGAGAGCCTGAAGGGCCAGCCCTCCGCCGCCTTCGCCGAGGTGCCGCCGCAGAGCGTGCGCATCGCCCTGCGCTACGTCTCGCCGGCCACCCGCACGGACCAGCGCATCCAGGGCCTGAGTTTCTTCTACACGTTGCCCGGCGACAGCGGCTTCCTGCCCGGCATGAGCATGCTCGCCTTCCTCGGCTCCGACCGCACCGTCACCGGCATCAGCGTGCCCGAGGATGCCGTCGTGCATTGGCAGGGGGGCACCTGGATCTACCGGGCGGTGGCGCCCAACGCCTTCGCGCGCCACGCGCTGAAGGCCGACCCGCCGATGTCGGCGGATTCCTACGTGGTAGAGGACCTGCCCGGCGAGACCGAGATCGTGCTGACGGGAGCCCAGGCGCTCCTGTCCGAGGAGATGAAGAGCCTGCTCTCCGTCTCGGGCGGCGTGGACGACGACTGACGTGAGCGACCTCCCGACTGGCCCCCAGAGTGGTCCACAGGCGGCCCTCGTCGCCTTCGCGGTGCGCTTTCGCGGCATCGTCCTGGCGCTGAGCCTGGCGCTCGCCGGCTATGGCATCTTCGTGCTGGCGGATGCCAAGTACGATGTGTTCCCCGAATTCGCGCCGCCCTCCGTGGTGGTCCAGACCGAAGCGCCCGGCCTCAACCCCGAACAGGTGGAGGTGCTGGTCACCCAGCCGATCGAGGTGGCGGTGAACGGCCTGCCGGGCATCGAATCCCTGCGGTCGAGCTCGATCCAGGGCCTGTCGGTGATCACCGTCACCTTCGGCAACGGCAGCGACGTCTACCGCGTCCGCCAGCTCGTCACCGAGCGGCTCACCGCCCTTGCCGGCCGCCTGCCCCAGGGCGTGCTGCCTCCGGCGATGACGGCGCTCACCTCGGCCACCAGCACCGTGCTCCTCGTCGGGCTCACCTCGGAGCGGCGCTCGGACCTCGACCTGCGCACCCTCGCGGACTGGACCGTGCGCCTGCGGCTGCTGGCGGTACCGGGCGTCGCCCAGGTCTCGGTCTATGGCGGTGCCGTGCGCTCGCTCCAGGTCCAGATCCGCCCGGCGGACCTGATCCGCTACAATATCGGCATGAACGACGTGCTGGCCGCCGCCCGCAAGGCCACCGGCGTGCGCGGCGCCGGTTTCGTCGACACGATCAACCAGCGCGTCACCCTCCAGACCGCGGGTCAGTCCCTGAGCCCCGAGGAACTGGCCCGCACCGTCCTCATCAACGAGGGCGGGGCGAGCGTGACGCTCGGCGACGTCGCTACCGTGGTCGCCGCCGGCGAGCCGCCGATCAGCGCCGCGCTGGTGGACGGCAAGCGCGGCGTGCTCCTCATGGTCGGTGCGCAATACGGTGCCAATACCCGCGAGGTCACCGCCCGCGTCGAGGCCGCCCTCGAAGACCTGCGTCCGGCCCTCGACCGGGAGGGCGTCGGCCTGCGCGCGGACCTGTTCCGGCCGGCGAACTTCATCACCATCGCCAATGCCAACGTGCTCCAGGCCCTCGGCCTCGGCGGCATCCTCGTCGTCGTCGTGCTGTTCGCCTTCCTCTACGATTGGCGCACCTGCGTGATCTCGTCGGTGGCGATCCCGCTGTCGCTCATCGCCGCCGTGGTGGCGCTCCAGGCCATGGGCGAGAGCCTCAACACCATGACGCTCGGAGGCCTCGCCATCGCCATCGGCGAGGTGGTGGACGACGCGGTGATCGGCGTCGAGAACGTGGTCCGGCGCCTGCGCGAGAACCGGCGACGTCCGGCGCCCAGGCCGGAGGGGAGGGTGGTGATCGACGCCATCCTCGAAGTCCGCACGGCGGTGGCCTACGCCACCTTCGCGGTGCTGCTGGTGTTCCTGCCGGTGCTGGTCCTGTCGGGCATCGCCGGCAAGCTGTTCGCGCCGCTCGCCCTCGCCTACATCCTCGCGGTGGTGGCCTCGCTCGCCGTGGCGCTCACCGTCACCCCCGCCCTGTCGATGCTGCTCCTGACCGGGCGACGCGACACCGACACGCGCGACCCGCCCGTGATGCGCTGGTCGCGCGGCGGCTATACCCGCCTCCTGCAGCGGATCAACCGCGCGCCGCGCACGATCATCGCCTTCGGAATCCTGGTGACCCTGGCGGGAGCCGCGGCGACACCGTTCTTCGGCAACACCTTCCTGCCGGACCTGAAGGAAGGCCACCTGATCCTGCACATGGCGGCGTCTCCGGGCACGTCGCTCGGGGAATCCATGCGGCTCGGCGGCCGCATCACCGGCGAACTCCTGAAGATCCCCGGCATCCGCTCCGTCGCCTCGCAGATCGGCCGCGCCGAGGCCGGCCAGGACACGGCCGGCACCCATTACAGCGAGATCCATATCGACCTCGAGCCTGGCCTCGACGGCGCCGGGCAGGGCAGGGCAGAGGCGGCGATCCGCAGATTGATGGCAGGGTTCCCCGGCGCCGCCTTCTCGCTCAAGACCTTCCTCACCGAGCGCATCGAGGAGACGGTCTCGGGCTATACCGCACCCGTCGTCGTCAACGTCTTCGGCAACGACCTCGCCCGGATCGAGGCGGCGGCGCGCGACATCGCCCGCGAACTCGCCGAGGTGCGCGGGGCGGCGGACATCCAGCAGGCCTCCCCGGCGGGGTTGCCTCAGATCAATGTGGGTCTCCGACCCAACGACCTGCGCCATTGGGGCCTCTCGGCGGTGGAGGTGATGGAGGTGGTGCGCACCGCATACCAGGGCGACGTGGTCGGTCAGACCTACGAGGGCAACGCGGTCTTCAACGTCCTCGTCATCCTCGATTCCGGGGCGAGGGGACGTCTCACCGCCGTGGGCGACCTCCCCTTGCGATCGTCGAACGGCCGCTTCATCCGACTCTCCCAGGTGGCGGACATCTACGAGACCTCGGCCCGGTATCAGGTGCAGCACCAGGGTGCCCAGCGGGTCCAGGTCATCACCGCCAACGTCACGGGGCGCGACGTCGCCTCCTTCGTCGAGGCCGCGCGGCGCAAGATCGCCAAGGAGGTGGCCCTGCCGACCGGGGTCTATGTGAGCTTTTCCGGCTCGGCCGAGGAACAGGCGCGGGCCAAGCGCGACCTGTTGCTGTTCTCCGGCTTCGCCGGCCTCGGCATCGTGCTGCTCCTCGCCGTGGTCACCGGCAGCGTGCGCAACCTCATGCTGGTGCTGGTCAACCTGCCCTTCGCCTTCGTCGGCGGCGTGCTCGCCGTCTTCGCTACCGGCGCCGTGCTGTCGCTGGGCTCCATCGTCGGCTTCGTGACCCTGTTCGGCATCTCCTTGCGCAACACGATCATGATGATCTCGCATTACGAGCATCTCGTCGCCATCGAGGGCCGGCCCTGGGATCGCGACACTGCGGTGGAGGGCGCCGCCGATCGCCTCGTGCCGATCCTGATGACGTCGCTGGTCACCGGCCTCGGTCTGCTGCCCCTGGCCTTGGGGGCCGGCGAGCCCGGCCGCGAGATCGAGGGGCCGATGGCCGTCGTCATCCTCGGCGGCCTCGTGACCTCGACGATCCTGAACCTCATGATCCTCCCGACCCTGGCGCTCCGCTACGGCCGGTTCACCGCCGATGGGGGCAGGGCGCCGGACGACGCGGCGGGCTCGGCCAATCGGCGCGCCTATCCCTGATCACGGCGGTCCGAGGATCGGGAGCCAGAATGCGAGCGCGAGGAGCGTCGCCAGCAGCACCGGCGGGGTGATGACGAGGCCGACCTTCATGTACTGGCCCCAGCCGATCCTCTTCCCCTTGCCGGCCAGGACATGCAGCCACAGGAGCGTCGCGAGACTCCCGATGGGCGTGAGCTTCGGACCGAGGTCGCAGCCGATGACGTTGGCGTAGATCATGAGTTCGCGCATGAGCGGCGACAGGTCGGGGGCCTGCTGGATCGACAGCGCACCGAGGAGAACGCTCGGCATGTTGTTCATCACCGAGGAGAGGATGGCGGCGGAAAACCCCGTTCCCACCGTGGCCACCCACGGGCCGTGACCGGCGAGCCGGGCGAGACCCTGCGCAAGATGATCGGTGAGGCCGGCATTCTTCAGCCCGTAGACCACGAGATACATGCCGATGCTGAACAGCACGATCTGCCAGGGAGCGCCGGCCAGCACCGCGCGGATCGGGATGACGCCGCCATCGAAGCCGGAGAACCAGCGGCCGGCCAGAGCCAGGAGCACGAGGGCCCCTGCGCCCGTGACCACCGAAACCGGCACCTCGAACGGCGCGGTGACGAAATAGGCGGCGAGCAACAGGGCGAGAAGCGGGAAGGCCGCCCTGAACACCACCGGATCCTTCACGGCCGAGCGCGGGGATTCGAGATCGGCCACGGCGTAGGATCGAGGAATGTCGCGCCTGTAGAACAGCCACAGGACCAGCAGGGTTGCGGCGAGCGAGACGAGGTTCACGGGCACCATCACCGCCGCGTAGCGTCCGAACGAGATTCCGAAGAAATTGGCGCTGACGATGTTGACGAGGTTGGAGATCGCCAGCGGCAGGCTGGTCGAGTCGGCGACGAAGCCGCAGGCGATGATGAAGGCCATGGCGGCCGCCGGCTTGAAGTCGAGGCGGAGCAGGATGGCGAGCACGATGGGCGTGAGCAGCAGCGCCGCGCCATCATTGGCGAACACCGCCGCGATGGCCGCCCCGAGCAGGATCACCAGGGGGAACAGAAGCCCTCCCTTGCCGCCGCCGAACCGGGCGATGTGGAGCGCCGCCCAGTGGAAGAACCCGGCCTCGTCGAGGAGGAGGGAGATGACGATCAGGGCGACGAAGGTGAAGGTGGCGTCCCAGACGATGTGCCAGACGGTTGGGATATCGCCGGGATGGATCACCCCGACGGCCAGGGCGACGGCGGCGCCGACGAGGGCGCTCCATCCGATCCCGAGACCCTTGGGTTGCCAGACGACGAAGACGAGGGTGACGATGAAGATACTGAGCGCGAGCATCGGAACCGCTTCTTGTTCTTGACGGAGCGATGGGTCTCAGGCGGTGGCGACGCGGCGCCCGTGCTCGTCGAGGACGCGTTCTCCGTCCTCCTTGACGAACTCGCCCTGCTGGGGCGGGAGCAGGTCGAGCACCGCCTCGGACGGACGGCAGAGGGCGACTCCCTTCGGCGTGACGACGATAGGGCGGTTCAGCAGGATCGGGTGCCCCGCGATCGCATCGAGCAACCGGTCTTCGGACAGCGAGGCATCGGCGAGGCCCAGTTCGGAATAGGGCGTCCCTTTCTCCCGCAGGAGGTCGCGCAGGGTGATCCCGGCGCGCTGGGCGAGCCGGCGCACCATCGTCCGGGACGGCGGCGTCTTGAGGTACTCGATCACATGCGGCTCAATGCCGGCGTTGCGGATGAGCGCCAGGGTGTTGCGCGAGGTGCCGCAATCCGGGTTGTGATAGATCACGACGTCCATCACGCGACCTCCGAACGGGGCGAGGTGGCGCCGGCCTGATGGCCGATCTCGCGGACCCGGGCCGTCAGGGTGACGTCGTCGAGGCTCGACACCGGCAGGGCGAGGAAAGCCGAGATCCGGTTCCTGAGGTAGCGCTGGGCGGTGACGAACGCGGTCTTCCGCTCGATCTCGCTACCCTCGACCGCGGCCGGGTCCTCGATGCCCCAGTGGGCGGTCACCGGCTGGCCGGGCCAGAACGGGCAGGCCTCGCCGGCGGCGTTGTCACAGACCGTGAACACGAAATCCATGATCGGCGCGTCGGCGCCGGAAAACTCGTCCCAGGACTTCGAGCGCAGGCCTGTCGTCGGGTAGTCGCTCTCGCGCAGAACCTGGAGCGCCATCGGGTTCACCTCCGGCTTGGGCTGGCTGCCGGCTGAGAAGGAACGGAAACGTCCTTGTCCGTCCTTGGCCAGCATCGCCTCGGCGAGGATGGAGCGGGCCGAGTTGCCGGTGCACAGGAACAGGACGTTGTAGACGCGGTCAGGCATGGGCGGTGTCTCCGGTGGCGTGCAGCAGGCGGACAAGGCGGCGACGGCCGGGGCGCAGACCTCGTGACGCCCCTGGCAGCAATCGCGCATGAGGAACTGGATCAGGTCCGACAGGTCCGGGTAGGCGGCGCTGTAGATGATCGACCGACCCTCGCGGCGCGAGGTGACGAGGCCGGCATGGCTGAGCTCCTTCAGGTGGAACGACAGGTTGGTGCCGGACACGGCGACCGCCTCGGCCAGAATCCCGGCAGCCATGCCGTCCGGCCCGGCGGTGACGAGCTGGCGTACGATGCGCAGGCGATGTTCCTGACCGAGCGCCGCGAAGGCGGCGATGGCTTGCCGTTCGTCCATCATGATGTCAATATCTCAATCATCATTGAAACGTAGAGGACAGAAGCTCCTTGGACAAGCCCCGACAGCCCTTCACCGATGGAATGCCGAACCTGAGCGAGGCCCATTTCGCGGCGCCGACCACCGACCTTCTCGATGCCGTCGAGAGACTGCATCACGCCCCGCGCTTCCTCGTCCTGTACGGATCGCTCCGGGAACGGTCGTTCAGCCGGTTCCTCGCCTACGAGGCGGCGCGCCTGCTGGAGGCCATGGGCGGCGAGGTCCGGATCTACCACGCGCATGGTCTTCCGTTGCCCGACGACAGCACCGCCGACCATCCCAAGGTCCAGGAACTGCGCGAACTCTCGATCTGGTCAGAAGGTCACGTGTGGGTGAGCCCGGAGCGGCACGGCAACATGACCGGCGTGATGAAGAGCCAGATCGACTGGCTGCCCTTATCCGAGGGTTCGGTTCGCCCGACCCAGGGGCGGACGCTGGCGGTGATGCAGGTGTCGGGCGGATCGCAATCGTTCAACGCCGTGAACTCCCTGCGCATCCTCGGTCGCTGGATGCGCATGATCACCATCCCGAATCAGTCCTCGGTACCGATGGCCTACAAGGAGTTCGACGAGGCGGGCCGCATGAAGCCCGGCCCTCTCTACGACCGGGTCGTCGACGTCTGCGAGGAGTTGTTCAAGTTCACCCTCCTGACGCGAGGGTGCTCCGGCTACCTCGTCGACCGGTACTCCGAGCGCAAGGAGCGCGAGCCGGACCGATTGGGCGCGGTGGCGGCCGATATCGGATTCGTCCGACGCTGAACCCCGGCATGGCGGCAAGCCGAAGGAGGCGGGGAGGGGACGGATACGTCGAGCAGGTGAATCTGCATTATCTCCTGTCCCAGCTTCACGCCTTCACGCGACCTTCGCACGGCGACGCCCAGGATCTCCGCAACGCGCCAAAACACCTCTCTCGATCGCCGATCCGCCATTCGCATAAGATATATTATGGAACTTAATAGGTCCGAAAGTGGGGTGAGGGGGGTGCTTGACCGGGAACCTGGAATTCACCATTCCATGAAGTCTCACCGATAGATGCCGGCTTCACACCTCGCTCACCAAGACCCTTAAGCGATCCACCAGTTTCCAGGGCAATCGTCACAATCCTATCTCAAACCGCGTGTCTAACCCATCGCGGCGCGGCAACGGTCACGATGACCGCCCGCCCCGATCGCCCTCGAAGCGGATCCGATGCTGACCCTGCTCAAACCCTGCACCGCTCCGATTCTCGGCATCGCCCTCGCGGCTTTCGGCCTCGGCGCGCCGGCATGGGCGGACCCGGTGGCACCGAAGCCCGCGATCCCGGCGCGCGCGCTGGCGAAACTCTCCCACGTCGCGGCCCTGGTGAAGGCGGGTTCGGACATCCGTATCGTCGCCTTCGGTTCGTCGTCCACCGAAGGGTCGGGCGCCTCCTCGCCGGCAGCCGCCTACCCTGCCCAGTTGCAGGAAGATCTGCAGGGACGGCTCGACGTCGCGGGGGCGAATCACTCCACGGTCACCGTGCTCAACCGCGGCAAGGGCGGCGACGACGCCGAGGCCATGGCCCGGCGCCTCGATCGCGACGTACTGTCCGAGCGGCCCGATCTCGTGATCTGGCAGACCGGCAGCAACGACCCGATGACCGGCGTCACGGTGGAACGCTTCACCGAACTGACGCGCCAGGGCATCGCGGCCATGCGCGCCGCCGGCTCCGACGTGATCCTGATGGACCAGCAATGGTGCCGTCGCCTGAGCACGACCAACGGCGCCGAGCGCTACGGCGAGGCGCTCCACGCCCTTGCCGCCGACCTCGAAGTACCGGTGATCCGCCGCCATGCCCTGATGCGGACCTGGGCCGCCAGCGGCCTTCTCAGCCCGGCACAGATGATCGGGCCCGACGGGCTGCACATGACCGATGCGGGCTACGACCGTCTCGCCAAGGCCGCCACGGCGCAGATCCTGGTCAATGCCGGCCTGATCCCGGCCGATCCGCTGCGCAACTGAGGCGCCAAGCCCTTCCTTTCGAAGCAAGGCTTGCTTTTCGGAGCGAGCCTTCTTCAGAAATCGACGCTCACCGACAGCCCGTCATAGGCCGGCACCACGCCCGGCGGCAGCTTGGCCGCGAGGGTGGCGTAGTCGAGATCGGTGTGGAGGTTGGTGAGGATCGCGCGGCGCGGGCGCACCTCCTCGATGAGCGCGAGGGCATCCGAGACCGAATAGTGGGTCGGGTGAGGGGTGTCGCGCAGGGCATCGATGATGAGAAGGTCGAGGCCGTGAAGGCGCGCCTTGCTCGCCTCCGGCATCAGGCTCACGTCGGGCGCGTAGGCCGCGGGCCCGAAGCGGAAGCCGTGCGCGGTCTCGCTGCCGTGCTTCATGCCGAAGGCCACGGCCTCGATCGCGCCGCCCTCGCCCCGGATCGTCACCGGCTCCCCGGCCACCAGATCGTTCATGTCGAGGATCGGCGGATAGGCGCTGCCGGGCGGTGTCTCGAAACAGTAACCGAAGCGCATCGTGAGCAGAGCCCGTGTCTCGGCATCGGCATAGACCGGGATGCGCCGGTGCATATGGATCACCAGGGGCCGCACGTCGTCGATCCCGTGGGTATGGTCCGCATGGGCATGGGTGAACAGAACCGCGTCGAGGCGGTTCACCTTCGCCGACAGCAATTGCTCGCGCAGATCCGGCGAGGTGTCCACCAGGAGGGTGGTGGCACCGGCCTGCCTCTCCGACTCCCCTCGCCGCTCCACCAGGATGGAGCAGCGGCGGCGCCGGTTCCTGGCATCGGCCGGATCGCAGGCGCCCCAGCCGTAGCCCACGCGAGGAACGCCGCCGGACGAGCCGCAGCCGAGGATCGTCAGCGTCAGAGAACCCATCCGCACCTCCCGGTCCGTTGGTATCGGAGCGGCCGGGCGCCTGTCACGCCCCCTTGCCGCCGGACGGGGTCGCCTTGTCGAACAGGCGGTGGAAATTGGCCGTCGTGAGCGCGGCGAAGCTCTCGAAATCCATCTCCAGGGTCTGGGCGAGGGAGCGGGCGGTGTCGGCGGTATAGGCCGGCTCGTTGCTGCGTCCGCGATGCGGCTCGGGCGCCAGGAACGGCGCGTCGGTCTCCACCAGGATACGGTCCTGGGGCACGGCCAGGGCGATGTCCCGCAACGCGTGCGAGCGCCGGAAGGTGACGATGCCCGAGAACGAGATCGACAGCCCGAGCTCGACTCCCACCTCGGCCAGGCGCCGGCCCGAGGAGAAGCAGTGCAGCACCGCCCTGAAGGTACCGCGCTTCATCTCGTCGACGAGTACCGATTCCATGTGCTCGTCGGCATCGCGGGCATGGATGACGAGGGGGAGGCCGGTCTCGCGAGAAGCCGCGATATGCCGGCGGAACACCCGCTCCTGCACCGCTTCCGGCGCCGCGTCCTCGTAATGGTAATCGAGGCCCGCCTCGCCGATGCCGATGCAGCGCGGATGACGGGTGAGGGCGACGATCTCCTCCGTCGGTACGTCGGGCTCGTCCCCTGCCCCGTTCGGATGGGTGCCCACCGTGTGCCAGATCTGGGGATGGGCCTCGGACAGGGCCTCGTAGACCCGTGCCTTGGCGACCCGCGTCGAGATGGTGAGCATCCCGGTGACGCCCGCCGCCTCGGCGCGGGCGATCACGCCGGGAAGATCCTCGGCGAAATTCGGGAAATCGAGATGGCAGTGGCTGTCGACCAGCATGAAGGAACTCGGCAAGGAACTCGGCATGAATGCGAGGGTGGGCTCGGGCTTCAGGCGCCCGGAACTTCCGGCTCGACGAAGCGCGGGAAAAGCCCCACGGGCGACGGCAGGGCGGTGCCCGGCACGAGCCGACCGCCCTCCCCTATATCGGCGAGTTGCCGCCGGTCGGCCGGCACGGCCAGGAGGTCGAGGAGCTTGGCCCCCGCTTCCGGCATGAACGGCTGCACCAGGATGGCGATGGCGCGCAGGGTCTCCGCCACCACGTAGAGGGAGGCAGCCATACGGGCCGGGTCGGTCTTGCGCAGGACCCAGGGCTTCTGCGCGTCGAAATAGCGGTCGGAGGCCGTGACGACAGCCCAGATATCGGCGAGCGCCGTATGGAGGGCGAGCTTGTCCATCGCCACCCGCACCGTACCGGGCAGGGCGTCGGCCAGCGTCAGCAGGGCACGGTCGTCCTCGGTGAAATCACCATGCTCGGGGACCAGCCCCGAAAGGTTCTTGGCGATCATCGACAGCGAGCGCTGGGCGAGGTTGCCGAGACCGTTCGAGAGGTCAGCCGTGTAGCGGGCGATGATCGCCTCGTGGCTGTAATTGCCGTCGCCGCCGAAAGGCACTTCGCGCAGCACGAACTGGCGGACCGCATCGACACCGTAGGTCGAGATCAGGTCCATCGGATCGACGACGTTGCCGAGCGACTTCGACATCTTCTCGCCCTTGGAGAGCAGGAAGCCGTGGCCGAACACGCGCTTGGGCAGGGGCAGGCCCGCCGACATCAGGAAGGCAGGCCAGTAGACCGCGTGGAAGCGCACGATGTCCTTGCCGATGACGTGCAGATCCATCGGCCAGAACCTGCTGCGCGGGTCGGAGGCGTCGGGAAAGCCCGTCACGGTGAGATAGTTGGTGAGCGCGTCGACCCAGACATACATCACGTGGTCCGGGTGCCCCGGCACCGGCACGCCCCAATCGAAATTGGTGCGGCTCACGGAGAAGTCCTTGAGGCCGGAGCGGACGAAGCTCGCCACCTCGTTGCGCCGCGTCTCGGGACCGATGAAGTCGGGCTGGGCCTCGTAGAGCGCCAGCAGCCGGTCCTGGTAGGCCGAGAGGCGGAACAGGAAGTTCTCTTCCTCCATCCAGGTCACGGCCGTGCCGGTCTCCGTCGCGCGGCGTGTCCCGTCGGCGCCGGTCTCGGTCTCGTCCTCGTTGTAATAGGCCTCGTCGCGCACCGAGTACCAGCCGGCGTATTTCGACAGGTAGATGTCGCCATTGGCCTCCATGCGCCGCCAGAGTTCCTGGGCGGCGGCGTAATGGTCCGGCTCGGTGGTACGGATGAAACGATCGTGGCTGCAGTTCAGCGCCTCGGCCATGGCCTTGAAGCGCGCCGCCATGTCGTCGACGAGCTCACGCGGAGTGATCCCGGCCTTCACGGCGGTCTGCTGAATCTTCACCCCGTGCTCGTCGGTGCCCGTCGAGAACAGCACGTCGTAGCCGTCGAGGCGCTTGAACCGCGCGATCGCGTCCGTGGCGATCACCTCGTAGGCATGGCCGATATGGGGCGCGCCGTTGGGATAGGAGATCGCCGTGCTGATGCCGTAGGTCTTGTCGTCGGCGACGGCTTTGCCGCCCGACAGGGGTGGGCCTGAATCGTTGGCCATCGCGTCGAAACATCCTCGGATACGCGTTTCATCGAATCACAGGACGTGCCTGATCACGTCCCGGCGCGCACCGCCCCTGCGAGGTCGCCGAACAGCGAGAGGATCAGCGGCCGCCGGTCGAGATTGTAGGTCGCGGCCTCCCGGGCGGCGCGGGCGATCTTGTCACACACCTCCACCAGGGCCGCAAGGCGGACGGGCGGCTCGTGGCGCCGCCTGTCGAGTTCCGAGGATACGAAGCGGAACACCGTGTCGAGGCTCGCGGCGAAATGCTCGTCCGCATCACGGCCGGACAGCTTCTCGGCGAGCGCCAGGATGCGGCGCCAGTCGGGATGGTCGAGGCGCGATAGCAGAGTTTCCATCTCGCCGACGAGGCCGGACGTCGCAGGATCGAGCATGGCGAAGCCCTGCGCCACCGAGCCTTCGGACAAAGCGGCGGCGCGAGCCAGCGCCTCCGGGTCCGGCCGCAAGAAGGGGGGAGGGAAGCTCGCGAGAATTCGTGCCACCTCGCCCTCCCCTAGCGGACGCAGGTTGAGGGCGCGGCAGCGCGAGCGGATCGTCGGCAGGAGCCGGCCCGGCGCGTGGCTGACGATGAGGAACAGGCAGCGCGGCGGCGGCTCCTCCACCATCTTGAGGAGGGCATTGGCGCTGTTGGCGTTGAGATCCTCGGCGCTGTCGACGATGCAGATGCGATAGCCGTCATTGCCGGCCGTGGACCCGAACAGGTCGAGGGCGTGGCGGGCGGCGTCCACCGAGATCTTGGTCGCCAGCGTCTTCGCGTTGGCCGGTCGCGTGCGCCGCAAGGCCACGAGGTTTGGGTGGGACAGGGCCGCCACCTGTCGGGCCGCCGGATGCGTGGGATCGACGGCGAGGGTGTCCGGCATGCGGCCGGGGCGCGGGTTGGCGATGAGCCAGCGCGCCACCCGGTAGGCGAGCGTCGCCTTGCCGATGCCGCGCGGACCGCCGATCAGCCAAGCATGGTGCAGGCGGCCGGAACCGATTCCCTCGATGAAGGCGGCTTCCGCCTCCCCATGGCCGACGAGGTCCGCCTGCTCGCGCGGGCGCGGGATATCGGCGAGATCACCGGGCTCGACGTCCTCCGGGGCACGTTCAGGCCGCATCGTCGGTGGCCTCCGGATCGGCGAGACGGCGGGGCAGGCGTGCTGCCACGGCCGCCGCGACCGCAGCTTCCACGACGTCGGGGGGATGGCCGGCATCGATGACCATGCAGCGCTCTGGCTCCGCGGCGGCGATGGCGAGGAACGCCTCGCGCAGGCGGGTATGGAAACCGAGCGCCTCGGCCTCGAAACGGTCGGCCGCCTCGCCCTCCCCGGCCCGCGCCTTCGCCCTGGCGAGGCCGATGGCCGGATCGAGGTCGAGGATCACGGTGAGGTCGGGCCTCGTATCGCCGATGACGATCCGCTCCAGGGCCGAGAGCAGGGCCGGATCGAGCCCGCCGGCCGCTCCCTGATAGGCGCGGGTGGAATCGGCGAAGCGGTCGCACAGGACGGTCTCTCCGCGGGCCAGGGCCGGGCGGATCAGCGTGTCGAGATGGTCGATGCGAGCAGCCGAGAACAGCAGCGCCTCGGCGAAAGGGCCGTGCCTCTTCACGGTGCCGGCGAGCAGGGCTTCCCGGATCGCCTCGGCCTTTGGCGAGCCGCCGGGCTCACGCGTCGTCATCACCGGGACCGGGGACGCGCCGCGCAGCCGTGCAGCCAGCCGGACGATCTGGGTCGACTTGCCGGCTCCTTCCCCACCCTCGAAAGTGATGAACGCTCCGCCCCGTTCCGCCTGCGCACCGCCGCGTTCGGTCACGATCTGGCGCCGGCCTTATCGGTGGTGCCGACCTTGTCGAAGGCGCGGCGGAACAGGCCGGTCCCGACCTCCCAGGCCGCGTCGAGGGCGCGCTGCGGGATCGTGCCGGCCGCCACGTCCTCTCCGGCATAGACCGGCAGGTCGAGGGCCTGGGTGTCGCCGCGGGTGATCTTCAGGCGGCCGACTTCCTTGCCCTGCTCCACCGGCGCGGTCAGCGGGCCCTGGTAGACGACGCGGGCTGTGATGCGGTCGCCATTGCCGCGCGGCAGCAGCACCCGCACCGGCTTCTTGGCCACCAGCGGGACGCTGCCCTGCGCCCCACCGAAGACGGAGGCGTCCGCGACGGTCTCGCCACTTGCGAAGATCTGGCGCGGCTCGAAGGCGCGAAAGCCCCATTCCACCAGCTTGCGCGATTCGGCGGCCCGGTCACGCGCCGTCTTGAGGCCGCTCACCACCATCACGAGACGCTGGCCGTTCTGAACCGCCGAGCCGGTGAGGCCGTAGCCGGATTCCTCGAGATATCCGGTCTTGAGCCCGTCGGCCCCGATATCGAGGGTGAGGAGCGGGTTGCGGTTCTGCTGCTTGATCTTGTTCCAGGTGAATTCGCGCTCGGCGAAGATCTTGTAGAGGTCGGGATACGTGTCGATGATATGGATCGCCAGCTTGGCGAGGTCGCGCGCGGTCACCTTCTGATCCGGCGCGGAATAGCCGGTGGCATTGCGGAACGTCGAACGCGTCAGGCCGAGCTCCTTGGCCCGCGTGGTCATCATCCGCCCGAAATTCTCCTCCGAGCCGGCGATGCCCTCGCCGATCGCGATGGCGGCGTCGTTGCCCGATTGCACGATCAGGCCACGCAGCAGATCGGACAGCTTGATGCGGCTGTTGAGCTGAGCGAACATCGAGGAGCCGCCTCCCCCGGCGCCGCCCCGGCGCCAGGCGTCCTCGGTGATCTGGAATTCGCTGTCCATGCTGAGCCGGCCCTGCCGGATCTCGTTGAACACGATCTCCGTGGTCATCAGCTTGGCCATGCTGGCCGGAGAGAACAGCTCGTCGGCCGCCTTCTCGAACAGCACGGAACCGGAATCGGCGTCGATCAGGATCGCGTGCGGAGCCGCACTCTGGAAGCTCTGAGCGAGGGCGGGGAGAGCGGCGAACAAGCCGATCGTGGACAGACCCAGTCCGACCAATCCGGCTCGAAAGCCGGCGGCCAGGTTCGTCCCGATTGTCGTCGCACGCATCGCTCGCCTCATGCCCATCGGCCCCGAGGCTTGGCTGATAAGCCCGGTCCGTTCTCGCCCGTGCGAGATGGTATAGCGAATTGCCGGCGAAATCGAACGCAACTTTGCCGATCGCAGCGCAGCGCAGTGGACCGGATGACGCTGCCACACCAGGGAGTCTGGCGTGGTGGCGGCTTTGTTTTCCAACGGGAAGGCGAAGCCGGCCCATAGAGCAAGCATGTTGCCGCAACCGCCTCTGCAGGCGGGAAACCTCCCTCTTTGGCTTCAGCCTAATTGACCTCTGCGATGCGCGAGCGGCGCGCCTGGGCCGGTTTCGCCGCAGCGGTGGCGACCACCGGGGCGGACGGCTTGCCACGTCCGAATTGGGCGCTGGCGGGTTGGGAACTCGCCAGCTTGGTGCCCGCCGGCGGCACGGAGAGCTTGGCGATTCCGGCCTTGGCCGTCCCTAGCGGACCCGAGGGAAGTGGTGCGGGTCGCAGGCCTGCGACGGCGACATGCGGGGCCACGGGGCGGACAGGAGGTACGGCGACCGCCGTCTTCACGACGGGGCCGGCGCGGCCGACCATGGGGAGGGCCGTGCCGCGCGACGGGACCGGCAGCTGAGCGACCTGGGTCCTCGGATTTGAACTGGCCGACTTGGCCTGGAGCATCTTCGGCTCGGCAGGCGATGCGACGCCGCGCCTGGAACCCGAGCCGTTCGCGGGCGCGGAACCCGACGCGAGGCGCGTCGCGGGCGGTGCGATATCGAGCGGTGCCGACCCCCTACCCTTCTGACCGGCATCCTTCGAAATCGCGTGGGCCATCTGCATCGGGGAGGCCGACCGCGCGGGGATGGTCGGCTGGAACCCGTTCGGCCGGATGGCCGTGGGCTGCAGGGCCGCCGGCACGGCGACGTGGGAACCGCCTGCCACCAGCACCGGCGCCGACCGGAGGGGACGGGACGGGGGAGCAGCGTCATCGTCCTCAACCGCAGGCTTGAAGGCCAGGGCAGGACGCTGCGCGCGCTCGAAACGCTCAGGCTCGGCATCGGGTCCGAGATCGGCCATCATCACCGGCGAGCGGCCGCCGACGCTGGCGGGCGCGCCGTCGGTGCGCAGGGTCGCCATCAGCTTGCGGTCGTCGCTGCCGGCGGTGGAGGCCTTTCCGACATATTCCACCCGCACCTTGGCTGTGCCGCTGCGATGGAATTCGAGGGCCTGGGCCACCTCCTCCGACACGTCCATGACGCGATTGGCGTGATAGGGTCCACGATCGTTGACGCGCACGATCATCGAATGGCGGTTCGAGAGGTTGGTCACCCGGACATAGCTCGGCAACGGCAGGGTCGGATGGGCGGCCGCGATGGAATGGCGGTCGAACACCTCGCCATTGGCGGTCATCCGGCCGTGGAAGGCGCTGCCATACCAGGATGCGAGACCCTCGCGGACGTAGCCCTTGGCATCGTCGCGCGGCACATAGGTGCGCCCCGCCACAACATAGGGCTTTCCCGAGAAGCGGCGGCCGCCTCCCTTGGGAATGGCATCGCCCTCCTTGTACAGGCGCGGACTGGCCTTCACGCCATATTTCGGATCGTAGGAAGACGAGGAGAAGCCGGCTGGCCCGGCGAGCTTCTGGGTGTTCTGCGCACAATTCGCGGTCGTCAGAGCCACCACGGACACGGCGAGGAGGCGCAGCAGCGGTACGCCCGCCGTTTGAGCCGATCCGGCCTTCGTCGAACGCGCCATACCGAACCGCCCAGCACTCTCGCTCTCAACACACGCGATACGGGCCGAGAGGACGGAAGAGCGATCCGGTCCGGCCGTCGCAGACCGCCTCGGAAAGGCGACCCTCGATTGCACAGACAATTGTCGTGTCGACGTAAAGGAAACCTGAACGACGCCGATGAGCGGCTACGCCAATCATCGCTCCTTCATCAAACGCATGAGAGGACGGTCTTAAAGATCCGCATATCTAGCAAAAATAGTGTTCGGGTGGATGTGCATATCGTCGTCCCGCACCGTGTTCCGACAGACATCGAGCCAATGTCGAAAGCTGCCACGGCAGATCAAGTTCTACAGCCAAACCCCTCATTGATATTCATTTTCTCCCGCCGATGCTTGGGTACCGGCAGGAGGCGGGATGTCAGCGCTGATGCGGTTCGTTGAGCCCGTCGATCGAGATCGTCCCCCGCTGTTTGAACAGCAGGTCGAGGGCTTCGAGCATGAGCGCGTGCATTTTGGTGCGCTCGGTATGAGCGAGGTCTCGAAGCTGATCGTAGACCGGCGGCTCCAGATAGACCGACATCTGCCGGGCTCGCTCTTTCAGGGTGCTCGGCACCTTTCGGGCCGGGGCATGTCCCGTATCGAGCTTGACAATGTCGGCGGTCCTGGTCGGCGGAACGGATGCCGCGACGATGGAGGCGAGGCTCGGCCTAGGCGGCTTTGGCATGCTTGATGACCTGCATCCGCTTCTCGATCCAAGTCCACAGCTTGCGCACTTCGGCGGCGGCCTGGCCCTTGGGATTGAACTCGGTGACGCCCTGGCCGACGCCGATCGCATCCTGGTGATCGGTGCGCGCGACGATGTTCACGTCGGGCAGGATGCCCAGTACGGCGAGGCCGTCGGCCGCATCGCGGATGCGATAGGAGCGTGGTGGGGTCTGGTTCAGCACGAAGGCGAACTTCTTCTCCAGGCGATAGACTGCGGCCAGGGTCGGCTTGAAGGCGCGCAGATCCGCCGGAGTGGGGCGGCAGGGGATGATGCAGAGGTCGGCCGCGCGGATCGCGGAGAGGGTCCCGGTGGAATCGACGCCGGGCGTATCGATGAAAACGTAGTCGTAGGCCGACTGCCGGAGTTGGGCCATGACGGCATCGATCTGCGTCGCATCGATCTGCGCGACCTCCGGGCCGTCCACCGTGCGGTGATCGAGCCAGTCGCTGATCGTCGCTTGGCGATCCATCTCGAGAATGCAGACCGACAGGCCGCGCTCCTGCGCCGCAACGGCCAGGGAGATGCACAACGTGCTCTTCCCGCTGCCCCCCTTTTGGGTGACGAAGGTGATGGCTTTCATCCTGGCGCCCTTTTCTCGTCCTGAGGTGTCGTGTCCCGCCGTGCCCTGGCGATCCATCGGCACGAACGGCCGATCGAGCCACCCGCCTCGGACCGCCACCGGATGCGCCCGAAGCCGCTGTCCTGTGACACCAGGATACCCTGATCTCGGTGTTTGGCGGATCATGGTTAACCAAGAGTTAAGGCGCCGCCCGGGCATCGCAGGATGCCGTGATCCAGGGATCGAAGCGCATCATCCGTGACGGCCGCAGCCAAGCCGAATCTGAGCGTTTATCAATCTCAAGTTGCCTATTTATTCCCGCTCTGCGTGTTATCCTCTTTCTAACGGCCGAATTCGCCATTAGATTACGGAAATCCGTGACGGCCATCGGATGATTTTTAAACCTCAGGTAAAAATCGACTGCTGCGATCGAGAGCGTTTCGAAGCGTCGCCACCGGTCGACTCACCCCCATGCACCTCATCTTCAACGCCCATCTCGGCGGTTCAGGAGATTCATGCCTCGGCGCACGAGCCCCCTAGACGACACGGACCGCATACTGGCCGCGCTCGATGCGTCGGGGGTCGTGGGCGTCTGGACCCACGACGTCTGGGCCGACCGTATCGCGGTCTCCACCGCCCTCGCGGACGTGCTCGGTCTCGCACCGGACACCGCAGCGGCGGGTATACCGCGCGACGTCTTCCTGGCGACGATCCTCGACGAGGACCGGCTTCGCGTGGAAAACGCCCTGCATGCCTCCATCGAGGCCGGCGGCACCTTCGAGATCGCCTTCCGGACGGTTTGCGGCGAACGCCGACTCGGTTTCCGTGGACGGATCTTCCGCGATGGATCCGGTCGGCGGATCAGAGGCCTCGGCATCGCTATCGATCATACCGAGGAGAGCGCCGACCAGAACCGACCGGAACGGCACGCCGAGCAGGCAGTGAACCGCATGGCGGAACACGCCATCGCCCTGCACGATCTCGCCGCCGGCCTCCACCAGCCGCGACTGGTCTCGCTTCTCGAATCCCTGATGCGGGAAATCGGCTTCACCCTTGCCGGCCATCTCGAAAGAGGGGAGCGACGGCGCAGCCATTAGGTACGCGGCGTGCCGCCTATTGGATGGGCCGGCGCAGGAGATAGGTGTCCATGATCCAGCCGTGGCGGGCCCTCGCCTCGGCCCGGATACGCCGGATCTCGGCGGCGACGTCGCCGAGACGGCCCGACAGGATCATCTCGTCATCGCTCCCGAGATAGGCGCCCCAATAGATCGTGAGATCCGGGTCGAGATG
This sequence comes from Methylobacterium marchantiae, assembly GCF_042679825.1. NCBI lineage: Bacteria > Pseudomonadati > Pseudomonadota > Alphaproteobacteria > Hyphomicrobiales > Methylobacteriaceae > Methylobacterium > Methylobacterium marchantiae. The sequence continues at coordinate 115,855 of NZ_JBHTND010000011.1, forward strand.
GGCGAAGGTCGGGTCGCCGTCGAGCATCACTACGGTCGTGTCGGCATCCGCGGAAAGGCCTCCGGCGATCTGCCGCCCGGTGGTGATCTGCACCGGCGCGCCAATGCGGTTGAGGGCGATACGGTGACTGGCCGCCAGGGCCTGGACGCTGGTGATGCCGGGGATCACCCGATGGTCGAAGGAGAGGCGTCCCCGCGCCACGATCCGGTCGATGATCCGCAGGGTGCTGTCGTAGAGCGAGGGATCGCCCCAGACCAGGAAGGCGCCGCACCCGTCCTCACCGAGTTCGCGCTCGATCATCGCCTCGTAGAGAGCTGCGCGGGCGCCGTGCCAATCCTCCACGGCGACGCCGTAATCGGTCGGGTTCCGGTCGCGCTCCGGGTCCTGAGCCTCGACGATGCGATAGGGTCGTTCCTCGATGTAGCGCTCGCAGATCTCCCGGCGCAGGGCGACGAGGTCGGCCTTCTCTTTTCCCTTGTCGAGGACGAAGACCACATCCACCGTGTTCAAGGCGCGGATCGCCTGGATCGTGACGTGCTCCGGATTGCCGGTGCCGATTCCGATCACGAGGATCTGTCTCACGGGTGAAGCCTCCTGACACACGACCGCCTGCGATCGGCCCTGTTGCGAGCGCATGCCTTATGCTACGCTCGTCGTCGACATGAAACTCGACCGGCGGAATCCGAACCGGGGCCTTGCGCTCTGGCTGATGGCGGTGATCGTCTCGATCGCCGGCTTCTGCATGTCGTCGCCCGCGAGCGCCCATTCGGGCCATCGACATGATGGCGGCGCTCACGTCGTAGGGGTCCAGGCTTCGATCTCCCTCGACGCGAAGGCGGTCCGCGGCGCGGACATCGCCAGATCCGGCATGCGCATGACTATGTTCGTCTTGCGCGCCGAGCATCATTCCGGCTGTTCCGGCCCCTGCTGCACTGCTTCCTGCGGAGCCGCCTGTTGCTGCGCCATTGGCTTGGCACCGACCGAGGGGGATGCCGCCACCGCTCGCGGCTTGACCGATCCGGTTCCGGCGGGGCCCATCTCCGCCCGGACGGACGTTGCCCCGGATTCACCTTCCGAACCACCGAGACCCTTCGCCTGACGTGACGACGGCGTTCCACGCCCGGCTGCCTGCCGGCGTCGTGTGAACCGCCTTCCCTGCTTCAGCGGCGTTGAGGTTTCTCACATCATGTCCATCGTTTTCCCGGTCGCCCTGCGCCTCGTCGCAGCGTGCGCCGTTGCCTGGGCGGGCCTGTCCAGCGCGGCTCTTTCCCATGAGGGGCATTCCCACGGCGACGAGGCCCCGCTCCTGCCGGTCACCGCGGCGGCACCGAGAGCGGAAGCGAAGTCGGAACGCTACGAACTCGTCGCCACCGTGCAAGGCCACGACCTCGTCTTCCATCTCGACGCGTTCGAGACCAACGCCCCGGTCACCGAGGCCACCCTCGCCCTCTCGACGCCGGACGGGCGCAGGAAGGCCGAGATCCAGGCCGACGGCACCTACCGGCTCCCGGCGCCCTGGCTCGAGGAGGCGGAGCATCACGACCTCATCGTCGCGGTGACGGCGGAGGGCAGCACCGACATCCTCTCCCTCGATCTCGACCTCCCGCCCGCCAAAGGCGTGGCGGCGACGTCCGAGACACCGGCCACCGTCTCGCTGGTCGAGCGCCTGGGGCACCAGCCGCCTTCCGTCACCGCCGCCGGAGGCTTCCTTCTCGGCCTCGGCGCCGTCGTCCTGTTCCGGCGTCGGCGCACGATCCCCATCGTCGTCGTCCTGGCGGTCACGGCGACGATCGTGCTGGGCAGCGCCGCTCTCGCCCATGAAGGCCACGATTCCGCGCCGGCCGAGGGCGGAATGATGGCGACCCCGCTCTCGGGCGGTGCCGACAGGGCCAAGCGCCTGGCGGATGGGTCGATCTTCGTGCCGAAATCGCTCCAGCGGCTCCTCGTCCTGCGCACCGCCATGACGGCGACGGAGAGCGTGGCCCGTACCGTGGCCCTGCCCGGCCGGGTCATCGCCGATCCCAATGCCAGCGGCGTAGTGCAATCCTCGGTCGGCGGCCGTCTGGCACCTCCGGAAAACGGTTTCCCCCGCCTCGGAACCCGTGTGAAGCGCGGCGAGGTGCTTGCCACCGTCACCCCGCCGGTCCAGGCGGTGGACGTCTCCGACATGCGCCAGCGCCAGGGCGAGCTCGACCAGCAGATCGCGATCCTCGACCGGCGCGTGATCCGGTTCGAGCGGCTTGCCGGGACGGGCGCCGTCGCGCAGACCCAGCTCGACGATGCCCGTTCCGAGCGCGACGGCCTGAAGGACCGCCGCGCCGCCCTCGATGCGGTCCGCGGCTCGCCCGAGGCACTGGTCGCGCCGGTGGACGGCGTCATCGCCGAGGCCACAGCAACGGCTGGCGCCATGGCCGCCCCCGGTACCGTCGTCTTCCGCATCGTCGATCCGGCGAAACTCTGGGTCGAGGCTCTGAGCTTCGAGGCGCTGGCGCCCGAGGGCGCAGCCACGGCCCGGCTCGGCGACGGACGCAGCATGGCGCTGACCTATCGCGGCGCCGGTCTCGCCGACCGCAACCAGGCCGTGCCGGTGCAGTTCGCGGTGGCGAGCGATCCGGCCGGCCTGCGGCTCGGGCAGTTCGTCACCGTCCACGCCCCGCTGACGGGGGAGCGGACCGGACTGGCGGTGCCGCGCTCCGGCATCCTCCGGGCCGAGGGCGGCAGCGTCGTCTACGAGCATGTGGGGGCCGAGCGTTTCGTGGCGCGGCAGGTCCGCACGGATCCCCTCGATGCCGAACGGACGCTCATCGCCGGCGGACTGGAGCCGGGACGGCGCGTGGTCGTCCAGGGCGCCGAGCTTCTCGACCAGATCCGCTGAGGAGGCAGACCCATGTTCGGCCTCATCGTCGCGCAATCCCTGCGCAACCGTCTGCTCGTCCTGGCCCTCGCCTTCGCGCTGGTGCTCACCGGCGCGCTGTCCCTCGCGCACCTGCCCGTCGACGTGCTCCCCGATCTCAACCGGCCCACCGTCACGATCCTGACCGAGGCCGAGGGGTTCGCCCCCACCGAGGTGGAGCAGCGGGTGACCTACCCGATCGAGACCCGCATGAACGGTCTGCCCGGCGTGAGCCGGGTGCGCTCGGTCTCGGGCATCGGCCTGTCCATCGTCACGGTGGAGTTCGAGTGGGACACCGACCTGTTCCGCGACCGGCAGTTCGTCAACGAGAGGCTGGCGCTGGCACGCTCGGAGCTGCCGCCCAACGTGATCCCGCAGATGGGACCGGTCTCCTCGATCATGGGCGGCATCCTGCTGGTCGCCGTCACGTCGAAGACCGCGACCCCAATGCAGGTGCGCGAGACCGCCGATTTCACCCTGCGCCCTCGCCTGCTCTCGATCCCCGGCGTGGCGCAGGTGATCCCCATTGGCGGCGAGGTCCGCCAGTTCCGGGTCGCGCCCAATCCCGCCGCCATGCGGGCGCTCGGCGTCACCGACGAGGCCCTCGCCCGCGCCCTCCAGAATTACGGCGGCAATGCCGGCGGCGGCTATTCCGAGACCGGCGGGCGCGAGGTCCTGATCCGGGCGCTCGGCCGCACCACCGATCTCGACGACCTGCGCAACCTCGTCGTCACGACTCCGGGTGGTCCGGTCTACCTGCGGCAGGTCGCCGACATCGCCTTCGGGGCAAGGCCGAAACGCGGCGACGGCGGCTTCATGGGCCAGCCCGCCGTAGTCGTCTCCATCGAGAAGCAGCCGGGCATCGACACCGTGCGCCTGACCCGGGAGGTCGAGGCGGCGCTCAAGGAGATCGGGCCTTCCCTGCCTCACGGGATCGTCGCCGACAGCGTCCTGTTCCGGCAGGCGGACTTCATCGAGACATCGCTTCGCAACGTCGTCACGGTGCTGATCGAGGCCGTGGCCGTGGTGGCCGTGGTGCTGTTCGCCTTCCTGATGAACGTGCGGACCACGCTGATCTCGCTCGCTGCGATCCCCGTCTCCATCCTCGCCACCGCAACGGTATTCTCCCTGCTGGGCCTCTCCATCAACACGATGACGCTCGGCGGCCTCGCCATTGCCATCGGCGAGTTGGTGGACGATGCCGTGGTCGACGTGGAGAACATCCTGAGGCGCCTGCGCGACAACCGCGCGGAGGGCTCGCCCCGCACGTCCTTCGCCGTGATCGTCGACGCCTCGAACGAGGTGCGCTCCGGCATCGTCTACGCCACGATCATCATCTGCCTCGTCTTCGTGCCGCTCTTCGCCCTGTCGGGGATCGAGGGCCGGCTGTTCGCGCCGTTGGGACAGGCGTACATCATCGCCATCCTGTCGAGCCTCGTGGTCTCGCTGTCCCTGACACCTGCCCTCTCCTCGTGGCTTCTCCCCGGCCTCAAGAGCCTCGACCATCCCGAGAGCCGGCTGATCCGCGGCCTCAAGCGCGCCAACGGGCGACTCGTCGAGACGGCCTTCGCCCATCAGCGCCTCGCCATCACCTGCGCGATCCTCGCCGTGGCCGCCGCCGGCTATGGCGCTGGACGCTTGCCACGTGCTTTCCTGCCGACCTTCAACGAGGGCTCGTTCACGGTCACCACGACCTTCACTCCCGGCATCTCGCTCGCCGAATCCGCCCGTGTCGGCGCCATCGCCGAGCGCTTGCTCCTGGACATCCCCGAGGTGGACAAGGTCGGACGCCGCACCGGGCGCGCCGAACTCGACGAGCATGCCGAGGGCGTCCACTCCACCGACTTGGAAATCCGCCTGAAACCCGGCGGGCGCGAACGCTCGGCCATCGTCGCCGACATCAGGGATCGGCTCACGATCCTTCCGGTCACGGTGAATGTGGGCCAGCCGATCTCTCACAGGCTCGACCACATGCTCTCCGGCGTCAGGGCCGAAATCGCCCTAAAGCTGTTCGGCGAGGATCTCGATGCGCTTCGTCGCACCGCCGAATCCCTGCGCGCGACACTGTCCGGCATTCCGGGAGTCGCCGACCTCCAGGTCGAGCGACAGGTGCGCGTTCCCCAGATCGAGGTGCAGGTCGACCCGGCCAAGGCCGCTCTCTACGGCGTCTCCCCCGCAACGGTGGTGGAGACGGTGGGCCAGCTCGCCAACGGTCGCGTGGTCTCGACCCTCGTCGATGGCCTGCGCCGCTTCGACGTGGTGCTGCGCCTGCCCGAGAGCGGCCGCTCCATGGAAGCCCTGCGCAAACTCCTCATCGAGACGCCGTCCGGCTGGGTGCCGGCCCATGCGCTGGCCGACATCGCCGAGCGCGACGGTCCCAACCAGATCCTGCGCGAGAACGGCCGCCGGCGCATCGTGGTCCAGGCCAACACCGTGCCGGGCTCGGACGGCTCGAAGGTGGCCGCCGCCATCGCGGATGCCTTGGCCCGGACCAGACTGCCGGAGGGAATCAGCGCACGGCTCGAAGGCGCGTTCGAGGCGCAAGGGGAAGCGACCCGCCGGATCGGGCTCCTGGGCCTCGTCTCCTTCGCCCTGGTCTTCGCGCTGCTGGCGAGCCGCTACCGCTCGGGCGTTCTGGCCCTCATCGTCATGGGCAACGTGCCGCTCGCTCTCATCGGCAGCGTGGTCGCCCTCACCATCGCCGGCCTGCCGCTCTCGGTGGCCTCGATGATCGGCTTCGTGACGCTCACCGGCATCGTCGCCCGCAACGGTATCCTGAAGATCAGCCACGTGCTGAATCTCGGCCTCAACGAGAACCTGCCTTTCGGCCCCGCTCTCGTCCTGCGGGCGAGCAACGAGCGCCTCGTGCCGGTGCTGATGACGGCGCTCGCCGCCGGCATCGCCCTGGTGCCGCTGCTGGTCGACGGGACCGCACCGGGCAAGGAGATCCTACATCCCGTCGCGGTGACGATCTTCGGCGGCCTGATCAGCGCGACGCTCCTCGACGCCGTGCTGACGCCGGTCCTGATGCTGCGCTTCGGCGGCCCCGCTTTCGCGCGATTGCAGGACGCCTCGGGCAACGAGGCCGCCTCCTCCGCGAACGCGGCCACCTCTTCCGCTCCCGCAACGTTCTGAACAAGGAAACACCCGATGAAGCCGACAGCCCTCGCCGCGATCCTCGCCCTCGCGGTCGCTCTCCCCGGCCCAGGCCTGGCCGCCGAGCACAGTCATGCGGACGGGACCACCCACGATGTCGACCACGGCGCGAAGGCGCCGGCGAAGGGCAGGACCGCCGATACTCCGGCGACGCGTGCCTTCAAGGAAGCGAGCATGCGCATGCATGGCGACATGGAAATCCGCTATTCCGGCGATGTCGACCGCGACTTCGCCGCCGGCATGATCCCGCATCACAAGGGCGCCATCGAGATGGCGAAGATCGCGCTCCAGTACTCGAAGGACCCGGAGGTCCGCACGCTCGCCGAGGGCATCCTCAAGGCGCAGGAATCGGAGATCGGGCAGATGCAGGCGATCCTGAAGCGGACGGAGCCTGCGAAGAAGTGAGACGGCGCCCCTTCGTCCGAGGCGGCGGATTGCCCTGGATCGAAGACTTTGCCCGGCGCGGAGACGCGCAATCCGAGTCCTTGGCCGTATGCCCCCTGGTCTCGGTCGATCGCGGAGCTATCTGGAATGTCTCCAGACTGACTCCGCGAAACCGGCAGGAGGCGACTCGGCCATGAGCATTCCCCTCACCCTGACTGTGAACGGCGCGCTCCACAGCCTCGTCCTCGAGGATGCGCGAGTGACGCTTTTGGATCTGCTGCGCGAGCGACTCGACCTCACCGGCTCGAAGAAGGGCTGCGACCGGGGGCAGTGCGGCGCCTGCACCATCCTCGTCGACGGCATGCGTGTGAATTCCTGCCTCGCCTTGGCGGCGAGCCATGACGGCTGCTCGATCACCACGATCGAGGGCCTGGCGGGAATGCTGGCCGGCCCCGACGGGCTGCATCCGGTCCAGGCGGCCTTTCTCGCCCATGACGGGTTCCAGTGCGGATTCTGCACGCCGGGTCAGATCATGAGTGCGGTCGGCCTGATCCAGGAGGGCCATGCGGGAGACGATCCCGAACGTGTCCGCGAGGGCATGAGCGGCAACCTCTGCCGCTGCGGCGCCTATGCCGGCATCACCGAGGCGGTTCTGGCGGCCCACGGGGTCATGACCGGCCCCGACGTGCTGCCCGGCGGCTACGTTCAGGAGGATGCGGCGTGAACCGGTTCGATTATGTGCGCGCCTCGTCGGTGGCCGAGGCGGTCGCCGGCTTTAGGCCCGGCACTGCCTATCTCGCGTCCGGCACCAATCTCCTCGACCTGATGAAGGGTGGGCTATCCCGCCCTGAGCGGATCGTCGACATCACGCGCCTGCCGGGCCTCGGCGCGATCGAGCGACTGCCAGATGGCGCATCCCGGATCGGCGCCCTCGTGCGCAACAGCGCGCTCGCCCATGATCCTGCCTTCGCCGGATCCTATCCGGCCGTGGCCGAGGCCTTGCTCTCGGGCGCGTCGGCACAGCTCCGCAACGCGGCGACAACCGCGGGCAACGTCCTCCAACGCACGCGCTGCCAGTATTTTTACGACCCCGCCAGCGCCTGCAACAAGCGCGAGCCGGGGGCCGGCTGCGAGGCGATCGGAGGGGAAACGCGGACGCATGCGATCCTCGGCTGGAGCGAGCATTGCATCGCTACCCATCCGTCCGATTTCTGCGTGCCGCTGGCCGCCCTCGACGCCGTGGTCGAGATCGAGGGCCCGAACGGCGCCCGCGAGGTCCCGCTGGAGAATTTTCACACTCTGCCGGGCGAGCATCCCGAGCGAGAGACCGAGCTCGCGCCGGGAGAACTGGTCGTCGCCGTTAGGCTGCCTCCCGAGGCGACCGCCTTCGCGGGCCATTCGCGCTATCTCAAGGTACGCGAGCGGACCTCCTACGCCTTCGCCCTGGTCTCGGCCGCCGCCGCCTTGCGGATCGAGGCGGGACGCATCGTGGAGGCGCGGATCGCGCTCGGTGGCGTCGCGTTGAAGCCCTGGCGGGCGCGCGAGGCGGAAAACCATCTGGCCGGCCGGGAGCCAAGCCCTGATCTGTTCGCCGAAGCTGCCGCCAAGGCGCTCGAAGAGGCGAAGCCTTCCGGCGACAACGCAGCCAAGATCGAACTCGCGCGGCGTGTCGTCCGGCGCGCCCTGTCCCTTGCTTTGTCCGGCACGCCGGGTCGCCTGCCCGCCTTGCCCGCCAGCCCTTTCTCGGGAGCGAACCATGACGCCTGAGCGCGTGCGCCACGGCGCTTCCATCGGCCAGCCCGCGACCCGCAGGGACGGCGAGGCCAAGGTGACGGGTGCCGCCCGCTACACCGCCGACTTCAGGCCGGACGGGATGCTGCACGCCGTCATGGCGGTGAGCACCATCGCCAAAGGCCGGATCACGCATCTCGATGTCGCGGCGGCCAGGGCCCATCCCGGCGTCGAGGCCGTGATGATCCCGGAGAATGCGCCGAAGCTCGCAAAATCCCCGGACGAGAAGGACAACCCCTTCGCCTTCCGACTGAACCTGCTGCAGAACGACGAGGTTCGCTACGCCAATCAGCCGATCGCGGTGGTGATCGCGACGACGCTGGAGGCCGCCACCGAGGGCGCCGCCCTGCTCTCCCCGCGCTACGCCCCCGAGACCCCGCATGTGGGGCTCGATTCCGGCAAGCCCTTCGTGCCGGGCACGATTGGCGCCGGCTCCGCGACGTCGGAAGGGATCGGCGACGTCGCGGCGGGGATGGACGCGGCCGAGGCCCGCATCACCGCCACCTACGACACGGCGGCGCAATACCACAACGCCCTGGAGCCGCATTCCACCGTGGCCAAATGGGACGGCGACCGGCTGACCCTCTACACGCCGACCCAGGCGCTCTGGGTCGCCAAGGGTCGGCTCGCGGGCCTTTTCGGCATCCCGCCGGAGAACATTCACATCGTCAGCCACTATCTCGGCGGTGGCTTCGGCTCGAAGGGCTTCCTGTCCTCGCCGCAGATCCTCGGGATCATGGCGGCCAAGCTCGTGGGCAGGCCGGTGAAACTCGTGACCCGGCGCGAGCAGATGTTCGGCCCGGTCGGCCACCGTGCCGAGACCCGCCAGACCATGACGTTGGGTGCCAGGCGCGATGGTTCGCTCACCGCCTATCATCACCATACGCTGACGCAGACCAGCTCCTACGACGACTTCTTCGAGCCGTCGGGAATCATCTCCCGCCACCTCTACGCCTCCCCGGCCATCGCGACGACGCATGAGGGTGTGCGCGGCGACATCGGCACGCCGATCTTCATGCGTGCGCCCGGCGAGGCCTCGGGCAGCGTGGCGGTGGAGAGTGCCCTCGACGAACTCGCCCACGAGCTCGGCATCGACCCGCTGGACCTGCGCCTGAAGAACTACGCCGAGGTCGAGCCGATCACCGGGAAACCCTTTTCCTCCAAGGCCTTGCGCGAATGCTACGCGCAAGGGGCGGAGCGGTTCGGCTGGAGCCGGCGCCCGCTGGCGCCGCGGCAGATGCGCGACGGGGACGGGCTCCTCGTCGGCTGGGGCGTCGGCACCGCGACCTACCCGGCCGGCATGTTCCAGGGCGAGGCGCGGGCGACGATTAGAGACGACGGCACCGCGCTGATCGAGACCGCGGCCCACGATATGGGCCAGGGCGCCTGGACGGTGCTCGCCCAGATCGCGGCGGACGGGACCGGACTGCCGATGGAGCGGATCGACCTGCGCATCGGCGAATCGAACCTCCCCAATGGCGGCCTCGCCGGTGGCTCCACCGGCACGGCGACATCCGGCATGGCGGTCTACAACGCCGCGAAGGCGGCGGTCGCGCAGCTCGCCGACCTCGCCACCAACGATCCCGACTCGCCCCTGTACGGGGCCGGAAATGCCGGATTCACCGCGGCCGACGGGCGTCTCGCCCGTCAGGACGACCCGTCCCGCTCGGAGAGTTTTTCCGAGATTCTGGCACGCGCCGGGCGGTCCTCGGTGGAGGCCAAGGGCCAGGGCGCGGGCGACCCGGCAGCGCAAAAAACCTATGCAATGCATGCACATGGGGCGGTTTATGCGGAGGTGAAGGTCGATCCGGATCTCGGTCAGATCCGCGTCACGCGGCTGGTCGGTGCCTTCGCCGCGGGGCGGGTGGTCAACCCGCGGCTGGTGCGCAGCCAGTATTACGGCGGCATGATCTGGGGCGTCTCCCTCGCCCTGCATGAACATGCGGTGATGGACCGGCGCTCCGGCCGGATCATGAACGCCAGCCTCGCCGACTACCATGTGCCTGTGAATGCTGACATTCCCAGCGCCGAGGCGATCCTCGTGGAGGAGCACGACCCGCACGTGAACGCCCTCGGAATCAAGGGCGTGGGCGAACTCGGCATCGTCGGCACCGCCGGCGCCATCGCCAACGCCGTCTGGCATGCCACCGGAATCCGGGTGCGGCAGATCCCGATCACCCTCGATAAATTGCTGGATTGAGGGGCGCTTCGGTACCGGATTGCGGAGCGCTTCGGTGCCGGATCGCGGAGGGTTTCGGTACAGGATCGCGAAGCCCGATCGTGTTCAGACCCGGCGACTTCGCCGCCGATCGCGCGCGTCGTCCATGGCTGCCGGAATCCCGACGAGGACACGGAGCGGGTTCGTCCGGACGGGCCGGAACGCCCTCGGCATCGGGCCGCAGCCGAGACAGACCGCATAGGTCCAGCGCAGCCAGAGATTCGTGTTCTGGTGGTCGATCCCATCCTGGCGCTTTCGCGCCTCGGCGATGACCGCCCTGATCTCGGCCGCCCGCTCGTCGCTGACGGCCCGGCGCTGCTGAGCCGTGACGGTCGAGGACGGCGCGACGCTCGGTGGAGCCGCGACGGAGGGCCGGTCCTGCGCCGGCTCGGCGCAGCAGGGCGAGGAAACGAGAGTCGCAACCGCAAACAATCCGACGATCGATCGCATTCGTGCCTCCGAAATCGCAGAGGGCATTCCCCGATTTCGGAACGGTACGATCGAGAGAGCCGGAAAGTTTCAGATCCCGTTACAATGCAGAGTGCCGATGCCCCGTCGGTCGACAGTCGACGGGACGGCCGGAGACTGTCGAGAGCGGGATTTCGGCGTCTTCATGCGTCCGGATTCAGTCGTCTTCGCCGAAGATCGACGCGTCGGGATTTCGGCGCCGTGCCGGTCACTCGTCATGACCTTGCCCGAACTTGCATGACCCGCTCTACACCACCAGGAAATCTGCGACGCTCAGCGCCACTTTCGTGTCGATCACCGCGAGCGTGACGGCCTTGCCGGCTCCGCTACCATCGACATCGTAGGAGACCATGCCGGTGTCGCGGTCGTAGAGGACCCGGTCATCGGCATCGAGCGGTCCCGCCGAGACAAGTTTGAAGGCGGATGCGGCCAGCGAGCCGACCGTGAGGGCGGAGAAGACGTTGGCAGAGAGCGCGATGACGTCGTCGGCGAGGGAGAAATCGCGGATGTGATCGACGTTGCCGGTGCCGGGACTCGTGCGGAACAGGAAGGTGTCCGCGCCGCCGCCGCCGATCAGGACGTCCTTCCCGCCCTCTCCGGAGAGAATGTTAGCGCCGCCATTGCCGGTGATCACGTTGGCCAGGGCGTTGCCGGTGCCGTCGAGGGCCGCGTTGCCGAGAAGCCGGAGATGCTCGATTTGGGCGCCGAGGCTGTGGCTCGCGCTGCTCAGCACTTTGTCCGTGCCGCCGCCCGCCCCTTCCTCGATCGTGTCGCGGCCGTCGGTGACGTAGATGTCGTTGCCGAGGCCGCCGCTCATGACATCGGCGCCGCGCCCTCCCTCGAGCCGGTTGGCGCCACCGTTGCCGATGAGAAAATCGTCACCGGACCCGCCTTTCGCGTTCTCGATGGAGACGCCGTTCGCGATCGTGAAGCCGCCGGTCAGCGTCTCAGAGGTTGAGAGCCAGCCCCCTCCCCCGATCTCGGCCTTCAGGGTCGCCGCGCGCAGGTCGATCTTGGCCGCGCTCGATCCGCCATAGGTGATGGTGTCGACGCCGCCGGTGTCCCAGATCGTGGTGTAGCCGCGATTGGCATCGACATCGTCGCTGAAGCGGTAGACGTCGTTGCCGGTCTTGTGGGCGCGGGCGCCGTAGAGGTGCTGCAGGGTGGCGATGTCGATGGCGCCGAAGGAGCCCGGCTGGGCGTTCAGTGCCGTGTTCTCGTCATGCTGGGGCGTGAACGGGTTGTCCTCGCCCCAGAACGCGAAGGTATAGCCCATCACCGTGTAGATCTGGGAATTGAGGTTGCCGGTGCCGAAATCGCCCGGTCCGACGACGCCCGGAAGCTTGCCGACGTCGCCGTCATGCGGATGGTTGAGGCCGAGGCTGTGGCCGATCTCGTGGAGCCAGGTCTCGGAAAAGGTACCGAGACGGACCGCGGCCGCGGAGCCCGCCACACTTTCCGGATTGATGCCGACCGCCGTTTCCAGCCATTCGACGCCGGGAGCGGGTGTCCCGGATTCGCCGCCGCCGCCGGCATCGAGTCGCTGGATCAACTGGGCCCGAGCCACCTCGCCTTCGACGAAATCGAGGTTCGCGAAGCCGCTGACGGTGTCGTAGATCTCCTTGTAGAATTCCTTCCAGTCGCCCTCGTCGAAATCGTCGATCCCGTTCGCGTCGATGTCCTGCGCCTTGAACGCGTAGGTCAGGGTCGTGGCGTTCCAGGCGCCGCCGAGGAGCAGGCTGTCCACCACGGGATTCCCGGTGACGGCCACGGGTCGGAAGAGGTCGGCCATGGGGGGATCTGTCCTGATGGGGATGGGATGAGCAGTCGTTGTCTCCGACCGCGCCTGCCTTCAAGCATGATGCACTGTCATGAACAATACAGATCACGGACTATCTTTTGGTCCATGGAAGACTAGCACGAGACGTGATTGATGGAGGCTGAAGAAAGTCCAGCGCAGTGGTGTCAAAGCCGCCGTCCTTCCGCAAAGGGGCTCGGGACCGGGCCCGGCGGGAATGCTCCCGATCCGCGCGCCGGTGAGAGGCCTGCGTCCGGAACGAGGGCGATCACGGGTGGTCGCAAGCATCGGCTCGAGATGCCTCGACCAAAAGTCATCACTGATATTTGAGCCTCAGATTTTCCATCGCACGCATATCCGGCGGCCTTAAATAAGCAGCAACGGAGATGGTAGATTATAAACAAGCTTCATCGTATCCCGTCGATCGACGGGCATAGAGCGAAGTAGCTGTAAGCTGCTGGTCGTACATTTTATAAATGATAATACCATAAATATTCTTGCATCTATATTTCTGGAACCCGACCACTATGTGCAGGGACATGCCCTCATCTGTTCGGCGTTTCAGATCGGAAACGGGCTTTGGGGAACCGGGCGCGCGGAAGGAGCACGCCGGCTCTACGCTCTCGTCCGAGGCCCCTGACCATCGTGATCCGCCGTGGCATACTGCGGCGAGGTTCTCCGCAAGCACTAAATCGAGCCCATCCAGCCGAGCCCGTCCTCGGTCCGGCCGCGCGGATTGTACTCGCAGCCCACCGTCCCGGCATATCCGAGCTGGCATGTTTTACCGTGCCTGAAGATGGTCCGGCTTCGGACAGGAGACCGGGCCGCGCCCGACGCCATGGACAGGTGCCCGGCATCGAATCGTCCCGGACACAGCCGCCTTCCGGCGCGACCATGCACGGGTGAGGAAAGGCAAACGCCCGGGATCTACTGTGAGTGTCGCTCGTGGATGGGTTTGCGACGGCTTGCTTCCGAGCGGCCGAGATATCGCGGTGATCGTCGGGATGCGCGAGTTGAAGGCTACATAATCTAAATGAAATCCTTGGTGCGATAGTGACAGTCTTATTTATTTGTAATTATTTCGTTATTATTTGATTTGAATTTTTATGAATTGTTGTTCGACTGTCAAAACGCAAGTCGTATGCTCATACTATATCGGAGAGGCTACAATGATGACCTGTCGAGCTGTCACGCTTGGAGCCGGCGCACTGGCGTCATCGAACGTTCCTACGGCCCTCACCGCCACTTCGGACGAGTCTCAGGCGACAAATCAGCCTAGAGTGACCGTTTCCTTCATCACCGACCGCAATCAGTTGGCGAAAGGCGACGATGCTCTGTTCGGTTCGGATTTTCCCGGCGAGGGGTCGGCCAGGATTGTCAGTGGAACGATCGATGTTGTCCAAACAGCTGCGGGTTGGATGCATATTCCGAGCACGCTGAAGCCGAAAGGTTTTGCTGATCGCTCTGCAAATTTATCTCAGCTGAACAACTCTATTGAAACTGGTGATGCGGCGACCAGGATCGTAGACGATTTTCTAGATGCCCGATCGGACGACAGCACAACAAGAATCGCCGCTTCCCGCAAAATATTCTTCATACATGGATACCGAAATACTTTCTTGGCTTCTGTTAGATCGGCAGCACAGCTCGCCCATGAGCACGGAACGGCAGATATATTGTGTTTCTCTTGGCCTACAGAGGACAAAATATTCGGGTACTGGCACGATCAGGCGAATGCCCCAGGTGCAGGGGTTGATCTAGCGCCATTCCTTGGTCGGTTGCTTATGCTGCTCAATAGAGCGTCCGCCAATCGTCCGCAGGTCGATTTGATCGCGCATTCGATGGGCGCGCAGGTTTTGACTCATGCAGTTCAAAGTATATCTCATGCAAAAAATGATCTCTTAGACGTTAAATTGTTAAGATACGTTGTGCTGTGCGCAGCAGATGAACGATACACGGCGCTGAGCGAAAAGACAGTTCTGGAGCACTTGCCAAAAATTTCCGACACTGTAACCATCTATACGAACGCATCCGACGGAGCGTTATTTTTTAGTTACAACTTCATCCATCATATTGCTCGCTTGGGGGCTTTCGGACCGGATGTTCTGGCAAAAAATGTTTACTGGGTTGACTGTACTGATCTGATCGCGTCAGAGGGTGATGCAGTGAGTCACTCTTATTTCCTAAATTCTTCTGGTGTTCGAAACGATCTCGGGCAAGTCCTAATGGGGGTAGAACCGGGCGAGATTGTTCCGCGCTCACGCGTCGGACAGACGAACAAGTACATCTTGCCATTCGATTTGAAGACACCCTACGCGAGGAGTCGTGGCGTGGTCTGATGAATAAATCCATGTTGAGCTAAGGTTAAAGCGCTCCATCAGGGGCGCCACGGCGGCAAGCTGTCCGTTCCGCGCACCGATGCTTCGCTAACCAAGTCTCTATCACCGGCCAGTGACATCAAGATCCAATCCGTGAACGATTGCTTTCCAGTAAGATCTGAGCTGCCTCCTGCGACTTAAGTGGCTCGCGAACAGACCCACACCACAGATACCCCCAGCCAGATTCCGCCCCCTAAACCAGCCCGCTTCGCCCCGAATGGGCGTCGAGCCACCCGAGCCCGTCCTCGGTCCGCCCGCGCGGGTTGTACTCGCAGCCCACCGTCCCGGCATATCCGAGCCGGTCGAGTTCGGCGAAGACGAAGGCGTCGTTCACTTCGCCCGTTCCGGGCTCGTGGCGGGCCGGTACGCTCGCGGTCTGGACATGGCCGATCAGCGGCAGGAGGCGCGCGAGCCGCGTGGTCACGTCGCCGTGCAGGATCTGGCAGTGGAAGAGGTCGAACTGGAGCTTCAGGTTGGAGAGCCCCTCCCCGCGCAGGTCCGTGACGAAGTCGGCGGCGGCATCGACGTCGTCGAGGAAGTAGCCGGGCATGGAGCGGCGGTTGATCGGCTCGATCAGGAGGTCGAGCCCGTGCTCCGCGAGGCGCCCTGCGGCGTGGCGCAGGGAGCGGCGATAGGCCTCCCTGGCGCGGTCGTCATGCCGGTCGGCCAGGCCCGCCATCAGGTGCAGGCGCGGGCAGCCGGTCGCCCGCGCATGGGCGAGCGCCGTCTCGACGCCGGCGGCCATTGCGTCGAACCGTCCGGGCAGGGCGGCGAGGCCCCGCTCGCCGGCCGCCCAATCCCCCGGCGGCATGTTGAACAGGACGAGATCGAGCCCGTTGGCGGCGAGGCGCACGGCGATCGCCTCCGGCGGATGCGCGTAGGGGAACAGGAACTCCACCGCGTCGAACCCGGCGCGCGCCGCGGCCTCGAACCGGTCGAGGAAAGCGTGCTCGGTGAAGAGCAGCGTCAGGTTCGCGGCAAAGCGTGGCATGGGGCCTCGGTGTCTCTCGGAGCCCGACGGCGTTCGGTCGGCCGTCCTCAATCGCGGATGAGCTTGCCCGTATAGACGACGGGTCCCGTCGGCAGGCCGGTGGCCGAGCCGTTCGGCGGCTCCACCGAGACCGCGAAGACGCCCTCGCCCCGTCGCGCATCCTCGGAACCGGCGGGCAGTGGCAGGCGCGCCGCGTCCTTGCCGATCAGGCCGAGGGATTTCGGTGTCTTGTCCGCGCCGACGTACCAGAGTTCGAGGCTGTGGCCCGCCGGGGCCTCGGCGCCGACCGGACGCACCCGCGCCGTGCCCGCCGCCGTATCGATGCTGACGATCATGGCCGGCGCCTCGCCGCCGCTGGTGACCACGGCGACGTAGCGCGTGTCGCCGACCCCGCCGGGGCGGGGCCCGAGGGCGATGAACAGGGCGAGCCCGGCCGC